>JBHITY010000070.1:0-5599 GCA_042138585.1 Candidatus Nitrosopumilus sp. | reverse complement strand
GGAACTTATTGAGAAAGGAATCAAAAGTATGTCAAATCAAATCAACGACGTCATGGATTTTGTAAGGTCAAAACAACCAGAATTGAAATTATGGGATCTAAATTCTATTTTAGAAGAATGCATTAACAGATTAAGAATTCCTGACTCGGTAAAAGTTACTTTACCAAAAAAATCAATTCTAGTCAAGTGTGATAGAAATCAATTTGAAGTGGTTTTTATCAATCTGATCTCAAATGCTCTAGATGCCATAGATGATGATGGTTCTATTGAAATTCGTGCTACTACTAGTTCTCTTGAAACAAAAATTGAAGTAATTGATTCTGGTGAGGGTGTCTCAAAAGATAAACTGGACTTAATTTTTGAACCCCTGATTACCTACAAAAAAACAGGAACTGGTTTGGGATTGGCAAGCTGTAAAAACATAGTTGAAAATCACAAAGGAAAAATTTCAGTCAAAAATAATCCTACCACCTTTACCATAGTCCTTCCAAATAGTTGATTGAAAATGCTATGCGTAAAGCATACTTGATTTCCGTTAAAGATATAATGAAACAAAAATTCTGATAAATCATGTCAGCAGGACAAATGCCACCATGGCTTCAAGAGCAATTGATGAAACTACAACAATCTCAACAAAACCTCCAATCAATTATGACTCAGAAACAGCATCTGGAGATGGAAAAGGCAGAGACTGAGAAAGCACTAGAAGAACTAAAGAAAGTTGGTGATGCTGATGCCGTATTCAAACAAGCAGGAACTGTCTTGTTGAAATCAACCAAAAAGGATCTAATTGATGAATTAGAAGAGAAACAAGAGATGGCAAAAACCCGTGCAACAGTACTTGAAAAACAAGAGACACGTGTCAAAGAAACTCTCAAGGAACAAGAAGCCAAGATCACTGAAATGATGAAGGGTGGCTCAGATGCACCAAAACCTGAAGAAGATAATCCTAGAAAATAATCTCTAAAACCATTTTCATATAAGATATTAACAATTCTTTTCAAAGATACTTGTGAAATTAGAAAATCTTAGAATTATTGTAGATGAGAGGGAACGCAAAAGCGGAATTCCTGAATTACTAAAATCAGTTGGTCTTAATCTTGAGATGAAGACTCTTCCAATCGGTGATTACATTGTTGCCCCTGAAACTGTTGTAGAGAGAAAAAGTATTCGTGATCTTATGGCATCCGTCTTTGATGGTAGACTATTTGATCAGTGCACTAGACTAAAAGAACACTTTGAGAATCCAATTGTTCTAATGGAGGGAAATGTTGATGAGATTGAAGAGATTACCGAAAATCCTCTGATATTTTATGGTGCTATCTCCACTGTAGTTCTTGATTTCAAAATTCCAGTAATTCCCACTCCCAGTGCAACACACACTGCCAAATTGTTAGTATCAATGTGTTCAAGAAAGGATGCCCCAAAAGGACCTTATCTTAAGAAAATAAAAAAATCCTCTGATTTAGAACGACAACAATTATCATCTCTTTGCAGTTTGCCTGGAATTGGAGAAAAGTTTGCAATAAGGATGCTTGAAAAGTTTGGCACTCCTCTCAAAGTATTTACGGCAACTACTGCAGAACTGGCAAAAGTTGAAGGCTTGGGTGATGCAAGAGCCAAAAAAATCAAAAAAGTTCTTGACACAAAAAGTAAACACCTCAAAAAAACAAATCAAAAAACTCTACACGATGACTGAATCAATTGAATCATTACTAAATAGCGGTCAAACACTGATGAATTTGGGAAATCCAAAGGATGCATTGGTAATTTATGACAAAGTTCTAGCACAAGATCCTAAACACATTGTAGCTTTGCTAAAAAAAGGACACATTCTAGGACAATTGGCTAGATATGGTGATGCAATTATTCAATACGATAATGTTCTTTCACAAGAAAAAAACCTCTTAGCATTACTTAACAAAGGATTGGCTCATCACTATCTAGGACAAGTAGATGTTGCTTTGGATTGTTATGAGCAAGTCTTGAAAGAAAAACCAAAAAACCCCACCACTCTTTACAACAAAGCATCCTCTCTGATAAAATCTGGAAGAGTTCAAGAAGGAATAGAAATTTTATCTGAAGTAATCAAATTAGATTTTTCATTCAAGGAAAAAGCTAAATTTGATATCGAATTTGAAGGAATTAGAAAACTTAACGAATTTAAAAAAATTATATCTTGATACCCTACTCTTTGAGCAATTTCCTCTTTAGTGGTGTTGCACACATTGGACATTCTTTTCCTGATTCGTGATTTGTCTTGCATCCCGGACAATAATGCACCCATTTTCCAACATCTTTGATACCTTGAGTCATTATCGGTGAAATTTTCAAGCCTAGGTTTCTTGCAACATTGGAAATGGCAAAATCATCACTGATTATCTCACCATCTAATTCAATACACAATGCAATGATTGACAAGTCTTGTTTTGATAATTGTTGATAGTCTCCCGTACTTTTTGCTGCATCTGTAGCAGCTTTTGTTGATTCTGAATCAGGTTCTCTGATTTTTAGTCTGTTTGTTTCAAGTAAAGTTCCTAACGCGTCATGATTTTTCTTTATGTGTTTGATTTCATCATAGACTAGAGATGTCGTATAGCAATCATTAGATGATCTAAATGGAACACCTGCATAAAATGCACTAGCATCTAAAATTCTAAAATCCAAGTTTACTCATTTGTCTTAATCCGCGTTTTTTCAATCTGATAAACACGGCAGGTTTTTTGTATTTCTTGATTGTAATTGTCTCTTCAAATCCTGCACTCTTTACAACTTGTGCATCCATTACAATGTTACAATCATGAGAACTGATAATCTCTATCTTTTCATCTGGTACAACAATTGATTCCAGTCTATAAACTGGTGCAACTGGAGTAATAATTAGTACATCGAGACTTTCATGCAAAATCGGTCCACCCAGTGAAAATGAATGTCCTGTAGAACCACTTGGCGTTGCAACAATTACACCGTCCATCTTTTGTTTTACAGTATCATTTTGGAATTTAATTTCAATTTCTGCAGTCTTTGTCAAGTTTGCTCTGTTAATGAAAATCTCATTTAGTGCTGGTGGAAACTCTATTCCTCCACATGATGCAACTACTCTGGTTCTCTTGTCTAAGAAAAATTTGTCTTTTTGAATTTGGTTTATTGCATCATCTATCTCTTCAATTGTAATTTCAGCCAAAATACCTCTGTTTCCTCCTACATTTATTGTCAAGATTGGAGTTTCATTGTCTAAATTCCTAAAAATTCGAAGTGTTGTTCCATCTCCACCTAAGGCAACTACCAAATCCAGTTTTACTTTTTTTAGTTCCTCTAAGCTTTCAATCTGCTTTGCACCATTAACTTGAATTGGTGATATGGTGTAAACTTTGGATTTTTTTGCCAGTAATTTTTTTGCAACATCAATTGCAGCTTTTTCAGATTCCTTGTTTCCAACTTTACTTACCACTGCAACGTTTTGTAGTTTCAAGCAGTTTTCTAGAAATACCATTTACTTAAAAATGATATTTTTTGGAAAAACAATTAAGTATGAAAGCGATTGCGATTAACTCATGAGTTACGCACATCCAGAAGTATTAGTTGATACGGAATGGGTTTCACAAAATCCGCCTAACGACAATAGAAAATTAGTTGAAGTCGACTATGATCCTGTAAATGGATATCAAAAAGGCCACATAAATGGTGCCAGTCTAATCTGGTGGAAACGTGACATTAATGATCCAGTTACAAGAGACATTATCTCAAAAAGACAATTTGAAGAGTTGATGGCAAAAAATGGAATCACAAAAGACACTGAAGTGATTCTTTATGGTGACTTTAACAATTGGTTTGCAGCATTTGTTTTCTGGGTTTTCAAAATCTATGGACATGAAAATCTAAAGATCATGAATGGTGGCAGAAAAAAGTGGGAATTAGAAAATAGAGATTATACAACTGACGAACCAACATTTGGCTCAGTTACATATGATGCACAACCTCCAGATGAGGGACTACGTGCATATCTATTTGATGTAAGCCGTGCACTTGGAAAAGAAGATACTGTTATGGTTGATGTTAGATCTCCAGCTGAATTTTCTGGAGAGATTACTGCACCACCAGAGTATCCTATGGAACATGCACAAAGAGGCGGACACATTCCTGATGCAAACAATATTCCATGGGCAACTGCAGTCAATGACGCTGATGGAACTTTCAAAACAGTCGAAGAACTAAGACAAAACTATGAACCAAAAGGAGTTACACCTGACAAAGATGTAATTTGTTATTGTAGAATTGGTGAACGTTCTTCACACAGTTGGTTTGTTCTAAAGTATCTACTTGGATATCCAAAGGTTCGAAACTATGATGGTTCTTGGACTGAATGGGGAAACATGATAGGAAACCCTGTGGAAAAATAAAATGTTACTAGACCTCCCTGTTTTAAAAAAGGGATCTTTTTATTTTATCAAAGATTCTGATACCGATCTTGTCATGGAAGATAAGACAAAACGGGGCCTTACTGTAAAGGAAACATCTGTTGATGAAAAGCTAAATGTCAAGGCTGACAAAGGCATGATTCATGATATGGATGGGATTGGCCATTGGGTTCCAATAAGATGGTATTTTCCAAAGGAATCCTACGATCTTGATGCAGTTTCTGTACATGCTGAAGCAATGGAAAAAAAATACACTGAACTCCGAGAGCTCACATGTCCTGACGATGACGACTGATAACCTTTTTAAATAAATTCGATTGAGAAATCTCAGATGTCTTTACTTCTCAAAGATCGAGTTTGGTCAATGGAAGCCCCTACTGCAAAACGTGGAGTCTATCCATTACATGGATTCAAACTTGGATTGTACAGATTACCAATTAATCTTGAGGATCCTAATGATATAAAATCAGTTCATGATGGTCTCAAAAAGGCTTTTGAGATGGACAAGTATGCTGACAGAGTCTTTGCAACATATCGTTGGACTGAACAAAACATGGCTGATCCAGATGCAAAGGGATACGAAGAAGTAGAGTTGTCAGTTACAGTAGAAATTGTAACTGGTGAAGTTGTAGATATCATTTATCAGATTTTTCCAATCGAGAAATTCGGTGACCCTAATTGGGTAAAAGATTACAGAAAGAAAGCAGACCATTTTGCAAAAATGGTAATTGATACTATTTTACGTAATACCATCTTGGCAGACAAGATGGTTTCTTACTTTGTAAAATCTGAGAAAATTTCTGAAGTTGCAGCAATTCAAAAACTCGAAGACCTAACTCCATTAGCAAAGATTGTTCTTGGTGCTAAACCAAAACCAGTCGAAGCAAAAGAAGAAGAAGCAGACGAAGATGACGGCGAGATTGAGATTCCAGATGGTGCAAAGCCTGGACCAATTGATGTTGATTACAAACAAAAGATGAAAGCCTCTGCAGCATATGAAGCCCCAGAGCACACAATCAAGACTTGGGGTAGAAAAGGCACCAGCAATGGAATCATGGGTGTTTGGGGAGAATTTGTATCAGTTGATTATGATATTTGTGTAGCAGATGGCGGATGTATTGAAGCATGCCCTGTAGGTGTGTATGAATGGTTTGACACTCCGGGAAATCCTGCATCTGAGA
>JBHITY010000069.1:0-5626 GCA_042138585.1 Candidatus Nitrosopumilus sp. | reverse complement strand
TAGATAGAATCACATCAAGTTTTGCGATTATTAGTTCTAGTTTCCCGGTTTGGTGGATAGGAATGCTGATGATATTTTTATTTGCATTTACATATCAAATTTTTCCTGCCAGAGCAACACCAGATATTCCATCATCGGACCCAGGATACATTGGTTCTTTATTGTATCATATGGCATTACCTTTAATCACAATCGTGATGATCGGTTTTGGTTCATGGGCATACTTGGTAAGAAATTTCATGGTAGGAATTATGCAAGAGGATTTCATTATGGCAAAAAGAACAATTGGAATTAAACAAAAAAAGATAATCTACACACATGCACTAAAAAATGCAGCACCACCAATTGTTACAATTTTAGCTCTGAGTTTATCAGGTTCATTGGGAGGAGCAATCATTACTGAAGCAGTATTTGACTGGCCTGGAATGGGCAGGCTATACTTTGAGGCAATCACAGTCATGGATTTGCCAGTAATTATTGGAGCCACATACATTCTAACAGTATTCTTCCTAGTCAGCATATTCATTGCAGATTTGCTTTATGGATACTTTGATCCGAGGGTGAGAACAGGACAATGAGTAGTATAACCCCACAGGAAATCAAACAAGAATTTGTTAAAAGTAAAATTGGGATTGTAGGAATAACCATTCTTGGAATTCTTATAGCAACGTCAATAATTGCAATCATTGCAATTCCTGTAGAAACGTTTCAAGAATGGAATAATCCAGGAAATTGGATTTCATATCCCAAAGTAGCAATTCCAATTTGGGTAAACTTTTTCATGACTGAAAAAATTCCCGAACATAAAATTCTAGAAAACCCTAACATTCAAACAAATTCAGAGGGAGAGATTAGGTCATCATCCCATAAATTTGGAGTAAATTTTGATTATGAATTTTTCCCAAATGATTTCATCTATGTTTTTTCATCAGAATATTCAGAGTCAGTTCTATTACAAATGTCAGTAATAAGACCAGATGGAGTAAAATTAGAACTATTATCAACATCATTACCATATTCAAACACTAAAACAATTCACACTGAGAGAATTTTTTCAACAGATGAGGCAATAAAGAAAAATTTACTATTACAGTCTGAGATATTTGATTTTGATTTACAAGGGTTATCAGCAGAAGATATTGTATTTTCAGATACAAAAACAAACAAACCTCTTAAAGGAAATTACATTTTTTCAATTGATACATACTCTGTGAATTCAGAAATCAAAACTCATGAATCAAAATTGATCATAGGTGGTAAAGCATTCGGAATGATGGGAACAGATGAATTAAGACGGGACCTTGCCATAGGACTCTTGTGGGGAACCCCACTTGCTTTGTTTATTGGTTTAGTCGTATCCATCGCTTCAGTAGTCATGGGACTCTTGTACGGAGTATATGCAGGATTCAAAGGTAAAAAAACAGACGAAGTCATGATGAGATTCAATGATGTCATCTATGCATTACCAGCACTTCCATTTTTGATCATTTTATCTGTCACAATCAGCAATAGCATATTTGTTCTAGTTGGATTTTTGATGATTTTTGGATGGGTAGGGATTGCAAAGGTTGCAAGAAGCATGTCACTACAAATCAAGACCAGAGGGTATGTAGATGCAGCAAACATGATGGGACAGAAAAACTCCAAAATTGTTCTCAAACACATCTTGCCCCAATTACTCCCATATGCATTTGCAAGCATTGCAATTTCAGTACCAGCAGCAATTACAACAGAAGCAGGGCTAAGTTTTCTAGGATTAGGCGATCCATCATTTCCTACATGGGGACACATACTTCATGATGCAAATACATTTGGTGCGGCAGCCAGAGGATTGTGGTGGTGGATTATGCCACCAGGTGTAATGATTGCAATTGCAGGACTTGCATTCGTATTCATAGGAAATGCATTAGATGCAATTGTTAATCCAAAACTTAAGAGATGATTAAAAATAACTTCGAATTGTGTCTATTGCTGAATCATTTAGTTTGATTGTATAAGTTTGTGAATTTGGATCGGTTGCTTTTGTTTGAGCTAAAATTTCAGTAAATTTTGTTTTTTCTTCTTCAGTAGCTCCTGCCTCATGAGTACAGAGATTGAAAGCCTTGAGATTGAGATTGTTTTTTAGAAGATGAGCTATGAATTGTTTATAATCTTCAGGGTTTGTCCAGTCTTTGTTTTTTTCACCACATGCAGAAATCCACACATCAACAGAGTTGTGAAAAATTACTTTTTGGCGAATTTCATCGAGAGACATTTTTAGAAATCAGCACGTTGCATTTTTGAACCACATCGTGGACAAGAACCACCTTTGTGTTTGTTGTTACATACAAGACATACGTAACGTACACCACCAGAGCCACCTTGGGAACCCATTCCAAAGAATCCACCTCCTCCGGCACCAGTGTCACTGCCACCATAACCGCCTCTCATACGATTCATGTAGCGTCTTCTCAAAATTAGTGGAAATGCGATAAAGATTGCAAGCGCAGCGCCCAATCCATATGGAAATGGCAATACCATTTGTAGTCCAATGCTGATAGCTAGTGATGCAAATAAGAATATCAAATAAGTTTTGTAATTAAACAATTCATAGAAAGTACCTCCAAAAAGGTTATAAAGTTTTGTCAGTTTTTTTGAGATTCCACTAGGATTTCAAATAATTACTTTATTGAAAGTGGTATGGAATTTCCACCACTATCCCAAGCAAAAACAGAATCATCAGAATAGGGGGATTTCACAATCAATGAAACTAATCCAAAGAAATTATTCAAATCAGTAATAGAAGGTTCTGCAGAGCCACTAGGATGCGAATGCACAATTCCAATATAGCTCATATCAAAAGGCAAGAAAGAATTTGGTATTCCGGCAAATGTATCTCCAGTATAATTAAAAGGAGGAATTACAAGACCATCAACATTTATCTCGCCATTTTTTGATTTTCCTTTTAGAATTAAGACTCCTTCCTCAGGATGTTTCATTTGACAGTAAGAAAGAATACTGTCAAGAACTTCTCTTTGAAGTATTACCTTGCGTTCAAATTTCTTCTTTTTGAATAACATGAGAGTAATCAGATTTTGAACTAATTTAATTTTAGGACATTAAAACAGTGTATTTTGTATTAGAAAATGATCTTAGTTTTTTCTCGATTTCAGACACAAGTTGAGGGATACTAGTATCGATTTCATCAACTTCACCTTGAAATGTTTCAGATTTTAGTTCTAAATCATTCTTGAGATCAGAAGTTTTAGTGAATTCTGATTCCAAAGAGACTAGTTTGTCAGAGCGAAGAGAATCAACCTCATCAGACATTTTTTGATATTTTTGAGAATACTCTGAGACTTTAGAAATCAATCCATCCAGTGCTTCTTCGGTTTCAGTGATTTGGGATAGTGTCTTTTCGATGTCTTTTACAGATATAGACCCAGAAGTAATACCTTTTCTAACATTTTCCAATATCACAATTACAGAGTCTTTGTTTTGAGGAAGCAAAACATCTATTGGATTTTCAACTAATTTGTTGAGTATGTTTTTTTGTTCTTTGTCTAAAGATGAAGCATATTCATATCTACCAAGAGGCCTAGAAATTTTTGTAAATTGAGAGTCAATTTCATTTTTAATTTTTGATTTTTCATTTTCAAATGACTCTAGAGATTTTTTTGATTCTAGGTATTTTCTATAGTCATTAGAAGATTTGATTTCTTCAATAGATTTTTCTAATGTTGAGAGTTCTGCTTTTGTAGATTCCAATTCATTTTTGGCGTCAGTGATTTTTTGAGTTTTTTCTATTTTTGTAGATTTGAGAGTTTCAATTTTTTGTAATGCATCAAGAATTTCATCAGAGTTGGATTTTGTGTTTTCAAAATTTTGAAGAATATCATGTATATCAGAATGATTTTGATTCATTACTTCCAAATTATCTTTTAATTGAGTAGCATATTTTTTTGCAAAAATGTGAATTACCCGTGTTTGGCGTCCCAAAACATCTCCCACCTTCTTTAGAATCTGATTCAAAGAGTTATCAAGTTTTTTTGCACTATCAATAGTAGAAACCTCAGGAAGCGAAACAACTCCTTTCTTGATTACATCAATTACCTGTTTTTTACCTCTAACAACAATGATTGCAAGATGTTTATCAATATCATCAACATTTAGCGTGTCTTTTTCAAGCATTTTTCCAACTTTGATCAAATCATCAATTAGTGGAGCAGTGCTGTTACGAAGATGTTTTATTTCAGAAACAGTTTGAGTTTCACGTAGTTTTTCAAGATCAGCCACAATTTTGTCCACTTCACTCAAAGAGATGTCTTTAGTTTGAGGAACCTCCTCTACAGGTTTTTCTTCTTGTTTCTTTTTACCCCATCCAAAGACCATTTGATATTATTTTCTAAAGGGGATTAAAAATGGTTGTACAAAATTTAAAACTCACAAGATTTGAGGTCTCATATGGCAAAATCTGTAAAAAAATCATTTCACACAGGCACAGTTAAAAAAACAATAAAGATCAAAGCATCAAAAGATAAGGTTTGGAGAAAAGTCAGCAATATTGTAGGACTTCCAACTTGGTTAGTTGATGTCAAAAAGACAGTCTATCTTTCTAAGAAGAAAAAGGGTGTTGGAGCAATTAGACTAATCACGTTTGCAGATGGAAATCAAATTGAAGAACATGTAGTTGCATGGGAGACAGGAAAATATTTCACATATGTTGCAACTGAAGGATTGCCATTAAGAGCATATGTTGCTACAATTTCCATAAAGCCTAAATCAAGAAATCTTGTAGAACTGACATGGCAATCATATATCAACAGTAAGAAAATGTCAGAAAAACAATTCACCGATTTCCTGTTGTTTATGGGTTCATTTTATGAAGCATCGCTTGAAAATCTAAAATCATCGTTAGAAAAATAACACTAGAATGTTTTTGGGTCAAAATGTAAATACTGTGAAGCGACAAAAAACATCATGACAGATATGCGATTTATCCTAATTGGGATAGGTCTAACTTTTGGAGGATTTTTGATTTTAGGCGTTATGGGAGGACAGTATCAAGCTGCAACATTTGAAGAAAATGAATTTGGAACATGTTACGAGTATTTTGAAGATAAACCTCCTCAAGCGATTAATTGTTCATTTAAGGTAATGGACCAAACGGTATTTTTTGCATTAGTTATTGGATTGTTGGGAGCAGGAGTAATTGCATTAGTCAAGGGGTCAAGAGGGGATTGGGACAGTAAAGTTAAACCAGAAGACGTTGTTGGTCCTGGAAATTCACAAAATGAAGATTCTGAAGGAAAACAAGATTAACAAGTTTTTTTAGATTTTATTTTTTCATATACTTCAGGGTCATCTTCTTCCAATCGTTGAAAATAAACTTCTTCGTAGGGCATTTTTATCAATACATTATATCCAAATTTGTTTTTAAGGTTAAGGAATCATTTCTTCTAAGCCAGGCTCAATTATGAAGATTCAATGATTTGTTTCATGTTATTTACTAGGTCTCCAATTTCTTCAACTCGTTTGTTAAATTGCTCATCAGATAACTCATCTGGCTTGTTCAAAGTAATCAAAATTTCAGAGTAGTCGCCATTAGAAACAACTCTCATAGGAACATCCCAAACAGACTCTTCAT
>JBHITY010000068.1:0-5795 GCA_042138585.1 Candidatus Nitrosopumilus sp. | reverse complement strand
AACTGCAATCCTAATCGAAGTTCACGTTCAATCTCTTGCCTGTCTGCAACGTTTTCTTTTCCTGCAGTTTTGTAAGGAATTCTAGTTGAGCAAATATGAGAGACTATGATAAATGGAGGATCGCCTTTTACTTTGTATCGTCCCCAATCAGTATCATTTACAACTTTCAGTACAACGTCACTTCCCTCATCATATAGTAGTGGAATTCTGTTTGCATATCGGTACACATGGGGACCACCTGACTTTATGTCTCCTCCATATGCAATTCCCATCTCAACAATAAATGGAAATCCCGAATATGCCGAAGCTGGACGCTGAACTACTGCAACAAAATCAGGATTGAAGAATTTCTTGATTCCTTTTTCTAGTGGTTCCTCACCTAGTGGAGCAAGACAGCTGGAATCTGGAGCCATGAAATCATCGAATTTCTGAAGAGAGTCACTCAAGTTTACTAATTCTTGATTGGTAAAAGTTCCCATGCGTTTTTCAGGCTTGAATTTTGCAAATTCTGCAAATTTTACAGCAGTGGTTGGACCTATGCGCTGGAATCTTTTGGTAAGAAAAGTGGTTAATGGTTCACCTTGAACAGTATTAGTGAGTTGTTTGTAGTATTGGCTTTCAGGATCCATATCAACTGTTTTTGATTGTGAATCTCCAAAGTCCCAATAGTTTAGTTTTTTGTTTGGAACATCAAGATCTTCAATTCTAATTTTACTTAATTTTTCAAAATCCATTTTTAGAAATGACAACAAAGCTATCACTACACGCACTTGACGAGAAAGATTTTTCCATTTCTTTTTTGCTTTTGTCATGATTGCAGTGAAGCTGAGATTTTGTTTTGACAATCCTAAATCTTTTCTAACTTTTTCAATCATAATATCATCAATTGTTGGAATTTCAAATTGAGATTCAACTATCATTCTTCTGATTCTTTCAACATCAATTCCATGTGGATGAGGTCTGATAATTGTTGGTGGTGGTGGAATATCTTTTACAAATCTAGGATGATGGAACTTTTGTCCTTTAGGATCATCAAAAGTAATTGTAGCATAGGGAGTGATTAGTGATGTTTCATAGACGTAATCACGAATCTTGTTTCCTGCTTTAGAGTAATCACCTTCTAAACAGATGCTAACGGATAGCCCTTTCTTTGAGACTTCTTTTTCAGTCTGTTTGACAATTACTGGTTTGTTCTTTTGAATGTCTAGTAGAATTTCAAATTGATTTTGAATTTTTGCATCAACTGAACTTTTTACAATAACAGGTTTGTTTGTAGTAATTTGTCCATATAGAATTGCCATTGTTGCACCAAGGCCAAACATACCTCTTGCTTGTTTTAGTCCAAACTTGGAACCATAAAGAACAGTTCCAAATGCAAGTGGTATGTGTTTTGCATCAACTCCTGGTCCGTTATCCTTTACAGTCAAAATGTATGGCTTTGGGTCTGGCTTGTCAGGGTCTACAGCCTTGATTGTCAGGTGTACCTCAGGCAGGATTCCCTTCTGATCACATGCATCAAGGGCATTTTCAACAAACTCCCTGACAGCAGTGTATAGTGAACGTGTGGGATTGCTAAATCCTGCCAAGTCACGGTTACTGTAGAAAAACTCACTAGGAGAAATCTGATTAAATTTTTCTTTAATAGAAGACATCTTGATCTTCCCACAACTTCATTTTTTCTTGCTTTTCTTTTCTGTTTGCAGCTTCTAGTTTATCATAAACTGCACCATGCATACTTCCACTTGAAATAGAAGATATTGCATCAACTGCTAATCGTAATTTACTTGCATCTCCAATAATTGAAACTGTTTTTCCATAAACTGAGATATGAGTACTGCTAAGGTTTTCCATATTTCTACGTGCTCTACCACCTTCTCCAATAATTCTCCCTTTTATCCTTTCAACATTTGCGTTGGATTTGCCTGCAAACTCTCGAAGATCTATAACGTGCAATGCGTTCTCTCCCTTTAACAAGGTCATAGCACTTTCAGGAGAAAAACCTCTACCAATTGCTGTAACAATTTCCATCGCTTTGAATGGTTGGATCTTTTGTACATCCCCATCAGACTTTATGAAAACTTCTCCGGTCTCACCATCTATATCCAAAGAGACATGACATGCTTTTTCAATTTTGGATTTGACATTACCTGATTTACCAATCAACACTCCTATCCTGTCATTTGGAATTCGAATTAATTTCTCAAAGCTCATTTTACAATATCCTCAAATAATTGATCTGGGTCCTCAACAGAAACTCCTCTTTTTTTGAAGAACCTTGTAATGTTATTAATGTCTCTCTTAAGAAATTCTTGAGTATTAGGGTGCCTCAAATCAACTGCAGAACCCAAATCAAAAACTACCAATCCGTTTTCGGTCTTGAAGACATTATACTCTGAATAATCTCCATGGACCAGTTTTGCTTTGTGATACATGTCTTGGATAATTTGGATTGCCTGGCGGTAGTCATTCTCATCTACTTCTGAATCCAGCAAGGATTTTCCTGGAGCCCCATGTTCTCCTATAAACTCCATTGCAAGGACATTGTTTGTCACATGGAGTGGTTTTGGAACAGGAATTCCAGCCTCAAAGCATTGAGTTAGGTTCCTGAATTCCTTTCTTGCCCAAAGATAGACTAGATTTTTTGTGCCCTTTTTGACATTTGAGAATCGTGGGTCACCTAGTATGTACGGCTCACGTTTTTTGAAATTCGAAGTACTAACAAGATAAATTTTCAGTGCAACATCTGAATCGTTTTCATCTACTCCCCAAAACAAAACTGATTCTTTTCCAGCACTGACTGCACCATTGACATAAGCAATGATATGATCTGTAATCATTTTGTACAAAGTCATGACAGTTGGTTTGTCTAATACTTCGTTTACCACTTTGCCTTTTTTAAAACCATCATCGAGAGTTTTTCTTTTGGCTTTTGAAATTAATTTTTTGTCTAACTTTGATTCTAATTTTTTGCTTAGTATGTCAGTCATTACTCAATAATACCTCCACTAGATAAAATGAATTTCTTTTTGAATGAAAACATTTCACATTTTAAAAACAATAAGGAAGGGGACTCCAGAAATTTTTTTAACGGCATTTTCAGAACCGATACCTAGTTCAATAGACATGGAAATAGTTTCATTACCCACCAGATTAATTATTGCAGAATTTTTTAGCAAAAGTTCAGCTTCATCTTTTTCTACAAATCTTTCTCCGTAATAGCTTTCACTGATGTGCATGTTTAATTCACCTTCAACAATTGTTTTACCTAATAGTTCGGCATCACAGATGTTTAACATTGGGTTTTTTTGATAATCAGTTTGTTTTACTGCAAATGGCATTATGCATATTTACCTTTTAGAGTTGACTTTGCACCACATGCTTCGCAAATCAAAAATGAAATGCGATTTTCTTTTAGTATCTTTGTATCAGGGCTTTTGCAAGTTGGGCATTCAAGATAATCTTTAACGTAAATTTGAAACAGTCTGGTAAAGTCATCAGGATCACGTCTTCCAATAAACATGGCCTTGTCACCAATTTTTTCAGCAGGAACTGCAAATTCTTTTGAGAGATATTGTAATACTTTGTCAGGATCTCTTCTGAGGACCTTTGGAAATTCAGAGAAATTACGCAAGAAAGTCTTCTGGCCTTCCCACATCACATCTACAACAGGAAGCTCAAACCTAGCAGTAGTAGACTTTTCAGTATCGCCTAGTTTATCCTGTATTCTTTTGAGTAGGTTTTCGTATTCTGCTTTGGTCACTAAACAATAGTTTAGAGTATACCCTATATGGGTTTTGAAAAAGAAGAAGTCGTGTGGATTTTATTTCTAAATTAGTCCATTTTTCCGATACGGAAAACGTTAGTTCCACATTCTGGACATGTACCTTTTACGGCAGGACGTCCGTTCTTTAGTTTAGTTTCTTTGGGATCTTTGATGTCCCTTTTTTCGCGGCATTTTACGCAATATGCTGTAACCATTCTAAAAATCCTCAAGCATGCTGGTATTTAGGAAGAGCCTGTGAAAATTATTTAACTATAGGCTAGATGTGGGTAAATTTTTTTGTGCCTCAGAAAAAGCCCAAATTCAAAAATTTTAACGAATGTTAGCATATTTTACAAAATTATGGTCAAGATTATGCCAAAAACCAATTTTTCCAATATTTTTTCAATAATGCAAAATTTCTTCAAAGATTATCAATTATAAACTAGCAGAAAATACAGAAGAAAAATGGCATCAAAAAAAGGAATTGCAATTACAATTATCATTTTGGGTGCAATTACTGGTGCCAGTTTTTTGGTGTGGACAGTTCCTCAACAAAATGAAACCACATTCATCGTTACTGATTATGAAAATTATCTAGATGGTGCAAAAGGAATTCATGAAATTTTAGTAGAGTCAACAGAGATTGAATATCAAAATTTGTTAGAAGGTGAGATTGCACCTCAAGACTATATTGAATCAGCTGAAGTGACATCAACTCAAGTAACAGCTCAAATCAGTGAATTTGTAACATCAAAGCCACCAGAACAATGGCAAGAAAGTTACATCAACTACATGGATGCAATGAAGAAATTCAATTCATACATTGGAGAGACCATAGTTTTAGCAAATCTGATTGAAAATCAAGCATCAGAACAAGAAATTACAGAAACCACACAAAAGATAGAGATTCTCAGAGCAGAGTCATTAGAATTGATTAAACTCTCTGATATGTCAAGACCATAGCCTCAAAACCGAATTTTACTAATCATAATGGTTGGAAATCGTTAAAAAGCAATTTTACGATACAAGATGAATGTCTCAGCGCTCAGACAAGGTTGAAAAAGATGTAAATCAATCTACTGCCAATAAACTACTCGTAATTTGCGTAGACAGAGATAACGATGTAGGAGAAAAGGCAGGTATTGTCACACCAGTAGTTGGAAGAGATGCATGTATTGAAGCAGCGCAGAGACTGGCATTAGAGGATCCCGAAGATGCAGATTCCAATTCTATATTTTCAGCAATCAAAACCTATGAAGACCTTGTAAGCAAAGGGTATCAAGTCGAAGTAGTGACAATTGCAGGTGTCAAAGACAGAGGAGTTCAAGCAGATGAAAAAATTCTTGCTGAGACAAGAAAAGTCTTAGATAGATTTTCTGCAAATGGTGCAGTTATTGTTTCAGATGGTGAAGATGATGAAAGTGTTATTCCAGTAATTCAAAATGTAATACCAGTTGTTTCAGTGCAACGTGTTGTAATGAAAGTAAGTAGAAGTGTAGAGTATTCTTATGCAGTCTTTGGAAAATATCTCAAAATGATTGCATATGATTCAAGATATTCAAAGTTCTTCTTGGGAGTTCCAGGAATTCTTTTGTTAATTGGTGGTGTTGCATCAGTGTTTGGAATTACTACAGAAATCTTTGCAGTGCTTATTAGTATTTTAGGTGGTGCATTTTTGATTCGTGCATTTGATATTGATAGAGTTTGGTCTAGTTGGTCAAAGCCGACGCCGATGGGCTTTATCAGAATGTTTACAATGGTTGCAGGAGTATTGTTGATACTTTCATCAATACCAGCTGGTGTTGCATCAATTGATCCTGTACTATTAGGATCAGATACAGGACTTGTTGGAACGATTACTGATCAAGTAATCATCGGTCAGTTTGTCGGAGGTGTATTGCCAGTACTTTGGACAGGACTAGGTGCAATCTTTGCAGGAACATTGCTTAGTAACTGGATTGGAGGAGTACCAAGACAAATCAGCGATATCTTGAGAATAATTGTGCTTGTTGCATTGTATCCAACAATCTAC
>JBHITY010000067.1:307-5972 GCA_042138585.1 Candidatus Nitrosopumilus sp. | reverse complement strand
ATGCTCGAAATCCTGATTGAGAATCAGATACTTTGAGATCTGTTCCATAGTTTGCAGCAGAAGTGATAATTTTGATTCCTCTCTGTCTATAACCTGGGGCATCAGTGTTTTGATTTAGAAATCTTGAACCAATTACCACATCTACATTATGCTGAGATATTGCATTTAGCAATAGTGGAATCTGATTTGGATCATGCTGCCCATCCCCGTCTAGAGTAATCATGGTTTCAGCATTTTTGCTTCTTGCATATTCAAATAGTGAAATAATTGCTGCGCCATAGCCCTTGTTTTTATTGTGAGAAATTACTATAGCCCCTGCCTTTTTTGCAACATCAGCAGTACCATCAGTAGAACCATCATCACAGACTACCACAGAATCAACATGATTTTGTGCAGATTTTATCAAGTTTTCAATGTGAGATTCTTCATTGTATGCAGGAATACATGCCAGTTTCAATTTGATTTTATCAGTAAATTACCATTATGTAAAGAATTAGATTTTTGTGTAATGGATTTTTTATTTTTTGTAATAATTTGAGCCTAAATCAAATGATCAATAACCCCTAGAAAAATTTCAATACCCTCAAATATCATCTTAAGCAGGTAATACTATGTTAAAGATTAGAATAATCACATTTTTTATTTTCTTGGCATTGTTTACAATTTCATATCAAATTGGTGCAATGTATGAGGTAAGTGACGAGCAAGCAAATGCCTTTGTCCAAGAATTTCTCTCAAATACTCAAGACATAGACGGGATTGGAATATTTTCAAATAATTCTGCAGCCGCATTGCCAATGTTTGTGCCAGGGTTTGGTTTTATTTGGGGAGCATACACTGCATGGTCAACAGGATTTGGGTTTGCAGCTATACTTACAATGGCTCCAGGTTTAGCTGAAATGCATCCACTTTCAGTTTTGTACTCATCATCATATGGATTGATGGAATTAATTGCATACTCTATTGCAATGTCTAGAAGTTATCAAATCTTGCATGTACTAGTAAAAAGAACCAATCTTAAATCTTTGATAAAACCAACTGCCATTGAAGTCGGAATTGTAATTGCAATATTACTAGTTGCAGGATTCTTGGAAGAATATATGATAAATGCTCCACCAAGTGTTTAAACAAAAGATTCTTCATCTGTGTAATCAAACTTGAATGTCAGATTTTCCAGCAGTGCTGATTTTAATGACATCTTGCACATCATAGATGAAAATTTTTCCATCGCCAGGATTTCCAGTAAATGCATTTGCTACAATTGAGCTTGTAACTTTGTTGACTTCTTCTTCAATGCAGATAATCTCTATCTTCATTTTAGGTATTAGATCGTCTGATGAGTAATCTTCTGAATCTCCACCATCTCTTAGTGAACCTGCTTGTTCACCTCGTCCCCTTACCTCATATGCTGTAAGACCTCGAATTCCTAGTTTACCAAGCTTTGTCTTTACTTCTTGGAACTTTGTTTCACGAATAATGGCCTCTATTTTCTTCATGTAAATGAAATGGCATTCAAAGATAAAAGTAATTTTTCTGTGCTTGAAAATTTATTTCTTTTCTAGCTTTCTTTCTGTGAATGGTTGTGCATTATACCATGAATAATTAAAGTAATCAAAACACCATTGATGAAACGACGGATCGTCGCTTGTAAATGCATATCCTGCATCAAGTTTCCCATCAATATCAGGAAATATCAGGCATGATTGCTTTTCATTTAGTACTACAGCAGCAGCGACATTTTTTGTCATCATTCTTTCTATATCACCACTGTCAATGTATTTTTTGAATTTTTTGAGAACCTCACCCCTAGAATCTGAGACCATTGCCTTTTCATAAAAGATAGATTTCATTTTGACTCCTTTAGATAATTTTTCATATATTGGATTTACAAAATCATCAAAGTATGGAACATCATATAGGATATTGTAAATATATTCTTGAGAATTTTTGTAAATGTTCTTCCAGTAATCAAATACATCAACATAGCTTGAAACAAGTTTACAATCAAATAGTTCCCCAAATCTTGAGATAAATTTGTGAGGCAGTGAATTAATTGGATGATTTGAAAAATATTTTTTGTTTTTTATGATAAAGGCCAAATTGGGTGCAATTCCTAGCATCATCTGTCCCAACGTAGTTAAAATGAAATGGCCATTGGGATTTTTTATTATCAATCCAGACTTTTCTAATCTATCCAAATTCCTGTGTACCTCAGGGGTTGTGGCATCAAGTTTTTTTGCCAATTCTGATAATCGATATTCCTTTTCATTGATTAATTGAATAATTTTTAGTCTTTGTTCACTTGAAACCTCTAGGAAATACTTTGCATAGTCTTCCATGTTGTGAATCATTAATCTTACAATAGGAAAGTAATACTAAACTGTTTATAATTTATTTTACAGAATAAACAGAATAGTCTTGCTTTAGAATAGTTGCAAAAACAGATACTTCGTTGTATTCATATCGTTTTGACTTTTTTACTATTTGGTACAAGTCTCCTCCAATGACAAGTCCATCTGGCTTTGCCAAATGATTAATCTTTGAACATAGATTAACAGTTGGTCCAAAGACATCCCTACACGAAGATGTTGAATATCTTGCAATCATTATAGGCCCATAATCTAAACTCACCCTATATTGTATTGAAGGAATTTTTCTTTTCCTAAAGATATCGTTTATCATTTTAGTAGCTTCCAAGATTTTTTTCCCACATTTTATAGGAATCTCGTGGTTTGAGTCAATTGATTTTGGGAAATAAAATAAAATTCCATCTCCCATATTTTTGACAACCTTACCACCATTGTTTTCAATCACATATCCTACTGTATTTAGAAATACAGAGTAGAATTCACATGACTGTTCTTTTGATAGTCGCGATACGGTTTGTGTTGAATTTACCACATCTACAATCCCAACACAGTGATTCTGAGATACTTCATCAAAAGAGATCATGTTGTTAGGATGATCGCGTATCTCCAAATTTTCTGTGTCTTGCCTCAACATCATGCTATTTCTTGGGTAAAATAGAACATAACTAGTCGTAAGCTATACAGCTAACTTTCTATCATTTTTGTTAACAGAATCTTAAGTATCAAAATTGCCTATTTTACTCATGAAAGAGCAGATCATCTGTGAGAGTTGTGAAAAACAGTCAGCCGTATTATTCTGGGATATTCGATATAACGGATACAGAGGAAGGTGTAGTTTGTGTGATGGGAATTGGCCTGAATCATGATGACTAAAAATGGAGAATGCATTCAGAGTTATTTTGATGAAATTTCAGAGAATCTTTTAGGATTGAATAATATAAGAAACTAGTCAGATATGAAATGATTTAAAAAATACATAAAGTATATCCACATCAATTCCAATCATAAAGCATGGTAGACCTAGAAATGCTTACAGTTATTGGAAGTCTCGGGACTGCCATTGCAACTATAGTTTTGGTAATTTTACTATGGAAAACAATTCAGCAGTTTGAGACAACTGCAAAACTAAGTGCAGTTCAGATGGAGTTTAGATTTAGACCTTGGATTGGACCCGTAAACAGTATAAAGCCAATGGGGGAGGCAAATGGGAAAAACCAGTTTGATGTGGCAATGAAAAACTATGGAGAATTGCCAACTACAGAACTTAGAGCCTCATTTAAAATAGATACAGAGATGATGACAAAAGACGTATTCAAGACTGAAAAGATTGAGGAATTTAATCTTGGACCAATGCTTCCAAACATGGAGAAACATTACTGGTTTTTCATCGACTGCGATTTAATTCAAAAAGCACAAGAAGGTGAAATTAAAATTTTCATTGCGTTATATTTTGAATATCCACTTACTCAAGGAAAAAGTGGATATGGGATGATTAGCGAATATAATCCAAAGATGAATGGATTTATTCATAAAGACATGTGGGTTGAGATGGGTAAGAGTTTACATGAATAGATTACCAGTCAAATCTGTATGCATCAAATGCCTTTAGATTTTTTCCTTGCCAAGTAATCTGTGTTGCATCCTGCAAATACTTTATCGTTGCAGGAGGATCTGCATTCCACTTGTATCCTAGCTCTGCATCTACTTTTAATGCCTGGTTTTTGATATCAGTTCCTTTTGGAATACTAAACTTGTATGTGAATAATTTACAATCAGTTGGTACCTTGTAAAAGAACATGCGTTCAGGCTCTTCCCAGTCATACTCTATTGTAATGAATCTTTTTCGCTGTTTTGGTTTGATTGGCTTTTTTAGTTTGACACTAAACTCTTTGTGTGTTGGCTTGTTTTCAGTGAGACTGAGAATGTCTGCCTCTAGTCCTTCTTCATCATAGACTCGCACATTCATATCAGCAAAGTCCTTTGGGGAATCTCCATCAAGATAGTAAAATATTTGGTCTTTAGGAGAATCAGAGACATTTACAAGATTCCATTTCCATGCGTGATGTGTTAACATGGTTTTAGGGTCTAGTACATCAAGTGAAATATCTATTTGATTAAACAAAAATGCAGTCTTTGACTTTAATGTCTGCTCAAATGTTTCAGATTTTTGAGTAATCTTTTTCTTTTTCGGAGTTGTCTTTTCACCAAAGCCTTCCCCATAGATGTTAAAGATGTTAAGCTGCTCTCCGTGTTTTATGGAATAGTCCCCTATTGGATGCATGATTTCTTTGTATTCTGGAGACAAAACTCGTACGTCTTCGGCAAATCTTGATGAGCAGAAGATATTTTGATCTCCTGCCAAGTCCATTACACGTCTTGTAAGAATAATTCCAGGGCCCCATACGTTATCCTGGCCATTAAGATCTTTTATGATGTATACTGGCCCAATGTCAATTCCTATTCGAAGAAGGACCTTGTCATCTTTTCTTCGCTTTGCTTTGTTGTATTCATTTAGAATTTTGTGTAGTTGAATAGATAGTCTTAATGGATACTCTGGGCTATCAGAGAATCCGATTGCCATTCCGTCCCCTGTTGGTAAAATTACAGTAGAGTTTGTATCTCTGTTTTGAAAAATTTCAGTTCTCTCAATTAATTCATTTAAAACAACTACTTTTCTTGCCTGCTCTTTTGTAGGAATTGTAGGATTTGATCCTGCAACAATATCTGTAAAAAACCAAAAGAATGTTTTTGTAAATGCATTGATATCACCAAGATCATCTATATCATGACCTTTAAGGGAATCAACCATATAGTCTAGAAAATCATCAGGGCAAGAGTTTAAAATTTGAAAAGTGTTCATTGATAGTTTTATTGGGATTTTAAGGGATTTTTTCTTTATTTGTTTTTTAATCCAATCTTTTGTTTTGTGTGATTCCTCCATTAGTGATAAAATCTCTGCCTCTTTTGTCACTCGCTCTAATTGCTTAGATAGTGAGGAAGTAGATTTTTGCATAGTATGTTAAAGAATTGTTTGCTTTTTCAAGATTTCTATTTGGGTTAATATCTCAATAACATGGTAAAGTAATCATTTGTGATTATTCTAGTGAATGCTCACGTATAATTCCTGCATCCTTTAGGTATTTTACGCTCCTGATAAACTCCTCATCTGTAATTTTCTCATCAGTCCAGTATTTGGCGGTATTTTTGAACCAATATGGCAATCCTGTAAAGTCAGTTTTCTGAAATGCCTGATCTTCAATCTTCATCTTTCCTCTTACTTTTTCCATCACATCTTG
>JBHITY010000067.1:0-297 GCA_042138585.1 Candidatus Nitrosopumilus sp. | reverse complement strand
TGTTTTCATCAGAGCCATCAGCCAAAAGAACATCCTCCCATGTTACAACATCTTCTGCAATTGGGCCATCCTTGAATAATACATTGTATTGTGCGTTATTGTTTTGCTGATGCTGTATGGCTAGTAATCCTAATGCATTAGAGTAATCACCTTCGGAAATCTTGCCCACAGTCCACCATTGGGTCATGACTTTTCCTAATTCCAGTAGGGGTTTTGATATTTCTACATTGTTACTTTTGATTTCGCTAATTCCAATTGCATCCTCATATGGAGGCATTACAGAATAAGAGTATGCCA
>JBHITY010000066.1:0-6008 GCA_042138585.1 Candidatus Nitrosopumilus sp. | reverse complement strand
AAAACATTCGTTATGTAACATTTTATCCAAGAGATGTTTATAGACTAACACCATAGGTGTGGTAAAATGGTTACAGAAGAAGAGATTGAGAAAGTAGCAAAATTAATGAAAATCGAAGTAGATGATCACAAAGAGTATGTAGACAAGGTACATGCCATGATTGACTATTTTGACATTTTAGATTCTGCTGGAGTAGAGGACGAAGAAATCTCCATGCAAGAAATTCCAATTACTGCTTTACGTGAAGATAAACATATTCCATTTAATGAAAAACTAATTGAGAAACTAAATCACTACAAAGGAACCTATGTCAGAGCACCAAAGATGTCATAATGAATCTCAAAATTTCTGCTTTAGACTATGTACAAGAAGTACAAAATGGAAATATCTCTGCTGAAGATTTTACTGCAGCAACTTTAGAGCATATTCATACTGTGGATGAAAAATTACATGCATTTTTGTCTGTAAATGATGATGCAGTCAATCAAGCAAGAGAGATTGACAAGAAAATAAAATCAGGAGAAAAGGTTGGTGCTTGTTTTGGAATGCCAATTTCAATTAAAGACAACATGTGTATTAAAAATAGCAAAACAACATGCGCATCAAAGATGCTAGAAAACTTTGTTGCTCCTTATGATGCAACAGTAATCTCAAAGCTCAAAGAACAAGATGCAATTTTCATTGGAAAAGCAAATATGGATGAGTTTGCAATGGGGTTGACCACTGAATTTAGTGCATACGGTCCAAGCAAAAACCCTTGGAATGTGGAGTACATACCAGGTGGCTCATCGGGTGGCAGTGCTGTTTCTGTAAGTGCTTTTGAATGTGTAGCATCACTTGGCTCTGATACTGGCGGTTCTGTTAGAAACCCAGCCAGCTTTTGTTCTACAGTAGGATACAAGCCTACATACGGTTTGATTAGCAGATATGGATTAATTTCATATGCAAACAGCATTGAGCAGATTGGACCTGTAACTAGGACAGTAAGGGATGCTGCATTCCTGTTAAACATAGTTTCAGGATTAGATCCTAATGACAACACTACACTTGACAACAAGAACGAGGACTATCTTTCAGGCATAGATTCAGGCGTTGAAGGTAAGAAAATAGGCATAATCAAAGAGATGATGGCTGAAGGTACAGATCCTGCAGTAGTATCTGCAACAAAGGATGCAATATCAAAACTAGAAGGATTAGGTGCTACATGTGAGGAAGTTTCACTTGACATGGTAAAATATTCTGTTGCAGCATACTACACAATCACTGCAACTGAGGCTGGAAGTAATCTGGCAAGATATGACAACTTGAGATATGGTTATGATTTTTCAGTTGAAGGGTACGAGTTTAATTCTTACATCCAAAAGGCAAGAAAGAACTTTGGACCAGAAGTCACAAGAAGAATGATCATTGGTGGTTTTGTTCCATCCGCAGGACATGCTGGCAAGTATTTCCTAAAAGCACTCAAAGTAAAAAGTAAATTAACAAAAGAGATCAATGAAGCTTTCAAAAAATATGATTTGCTAATTGCACCAACAGTACCAATCTTACCATTCAAACTTGGAGAAAAGATTGATGATCCTGTTGCTTTATTCCTAGTTGACATCAATACTGTAACTGCAAATCTAACAGGAAAGCCTGCAATCTCTGTTCCATATGCAATTTCAAACGGATTACCAATTGGAATTCAATTGTTAGCAGATTCAATGAATGATAAAATGCTTCTCCAAGCAGCACATGCACTAGAACAAACTGTAAAACTACCGGAGGTTCCACTATGACTAAGATTGGGTTAGAGATTCACTGTCAATTAACAAATCTTGAAAGTAAATTGTTTTGTTCATGCAAAGCAAATTATCGTCAATTTGAAATTAATGAAAACATTTGTCCTGTTTGCATGGGATTGCCCGGAAGTTTACCTAGACTAAATCAAGATGCTGTCAAAAAAGCTACAATGATTGCTATGGCACTAAACTGTTCTACTCCAGAAAAAATTGCATTTTTTAGAAAAAATTACTTTTATCCTGATTTGCCAAAAAACTTCCAAATTACTCAACTAAACATCTATGGCGACACTAGTGTAGGTGGTCCTGGCTCTATCATGGTTGGAGACAAGAAAATCAGAATCACTAGAATTCAACTTGAAGAAGACCCTGGCAGGCTCATTTATGAGGGAAGTTCTTCGAAAAACCAAATCACTCTTGTTGATTACAACCGTGCAGGCACACCTCTAGTAGAGATAGTTACTGAACCTGATTTTGAGAATCCAAAACAAGTTAGAGAATTCCTTAACATTCTATCTGATTTGCTAGAGAATCTAGGAGTATCTGACCCTAGTTTAGAAGGTGCAATGAGAGCCGACGCAAACGTCTCCATTGAAGGCGGAAAGAAAGTTGAGATAAAAAATATTGGTTCATTTCATGATTTAGAAAAAGCAGTACATTTTGAAATTACAAGACAAGAAAGTTTACATTCTAGAGAAATTGAAATTGCACAAGAGACTCGTCATTGGGATGATAAAAGAAAGATAACTATTTCATCTCGTTCCAAAGAAGAGGCACTAGACTATCGTTATTTCTTAGAAGGAGATATCCCTTGGGTCACAATTGATCCTGCAATACAAGAGAAATTAAAATCTGAAATGCCTGAAAGTATTAGTTCTAAAAAAGAAAGATATGTTTCAAAATACAACATTCCTAACCAAGTAGCAGATGTTTTGTCATCAGACAAATTCTATTCCGATTTGTTTGAAGATTCACACACAGAATTAAATGCAAAAGAGATTGCAAATATCATTACAACTGATTTGATGGGACTAGTTGATACGAGAGAGAAACGTGAAGCATCAAAAATAACTGCAACACATTTGAGAGATTTGGCTGATGCAATTCATACCGGAAAGATTTCAAGAAACTCTGCTAAAAATGCATTATATGAGATTGTAAAAAGTGGAAAGGAGTTATCTCAAGTAATGTCTGATCTTGATTTAGGAAATGTTTCTGATGAATCAGAGTTGCTTACAGTTATCAAAGATGTGATTTCTGAAGAACCTCAAGCAGTAGAGCAGGCAAAATCAAATCCTCAAACAATTAACTATCTTGTAGGTAAGGTGATGCAAAAAACAAAAGGCAAGGCAGATCCTAAACTTACATTGGATTTGCTCAAAAAACAGATTGAATAAGAAATGTCTGGACTCTCTTTGGAAGATATAGAATTTATCAAAATTTTAGCAACATCTGATGCTACCGTATTACAAGCAGGCATGAATGATGCTACTCGTAAGCGCTTAGATGAGCAAATAGGTGTGATATTGAGGGAATACTATCATGAAAATACAACATTTTCTGGAACAAAAAGAATCAAAGAATTTGAAAAAGCAGGAATTACTGAAGATCATGGAAAAGCTGCAATTGCATGTGCTAGACGTCTTGGAATTGATATTTCTTAATCTAAAATCTTTTTACCGTCTATCTGATTTTAAAAATTGAATATTGTCTGATTTTGAGTTTATTCCAACAAAAAACCAAGTTGAAGAATCTAATATCTTTCGTTTTATGCAAAAACATGGACTAACATCATTGTCTGAACTATCAAAAAAGGCAAAAGATGAACTAGAATGGTTTTGGCAAGAAGTAGATAAGGATATTGGCATAATTTGGGACTCGTCATATTCACAAATATTAGATTCATCAAATGGAATTGCCCATTCCAAATGGTTTGTTGGTGGTAAAACAAACATCTACAAATCCACTGTTGAAAAATTTGTTAAACGCACTCCTGACAAAATTGCATATCACTTTGTTTCTGAAGATGGAACTACATCCAAAATCACATACCAAGAATTAGACAACAAAGTATCAAAACTTGCAAATGGTCTAAAATCATTAGGAATCAAAAAAGGAGATGTTGTGGCAATTTATCTTCCGATGATAGAGGAGGCAATTTTAGCAATATTGGCATCAGCAAAAATTGGTGCAGTACAAACTGTGATCTTTTCAGGATATAGTACTGAATCTCTTCATATTCGATTACAAGATTGTAATGCCAAAATTCTCTTTGTTTCAGATGGATTCTATAGGAAAGGAAAACCAATATCTCAAAAAGAAACTATGCAAAAAGCAATTGAAAATACTCATGTTGAAAAAACAATTGTTGTAAAATACAAGGGAGTAGACAAGTATGACAATTCCAAAAATTTTATGCATTATGATGAATTAACGGAATCTCAAAGTTCTGATTGTAACACCGAGATTATGGATTCAGAAGATCCTCTCTTTATCTTGTATACGTCGGGTACTACTGGAAAACCAAAGGGGGTAGTGCATGTTCATGGTGGATTTTCTGTATTTGCAGGACATCAGGCAGCGTATTTGATAGATTTACAGGCACAAGATGTGCTATTTTGGCCTGCAGATATTGGTTGGATTACTGGTCTTGTATGGAATGTCTACGGATTACTAATCATGGGGGCTAGCTCTGTAATCTATGATGGAGCATTAGATTTTCCAAAATCTGACAGAGTGTGGAGAATTCTTTCAGATTATAATGCAACAATATTTGGAATCTCTCCAACTGCTACAAGATTATTTAAGAAAAATAATGAAGAACCACTAAAAAATTTCTCATTAGATAAAATCAAAAACATTCCAACCACAGGGGAACCACTTGATGAGGATTCTTGGTGGTGGTTGTTTGAAAAAGTTGGAAACAAGAAAATTCCAATTATGAATTTATCTGGTGGAACTGAGATTGGTGGTGCAATGTTGTCTGTTTTTCCTGGGATGAAACTAAAACCATCCACTGTTGGAATTCCAGTCCCTGGAATGAATCTTGATGTAGTTGATGATGATGGGAATTCTGTTAAATCTAAAAATGGTTATTTGGTTATAAGATCCCCTTGGCCAGGAATGACTAGAGGACTTCTTAACGACAATAAACGATTTATAGAAACTTATTGGTCACGGTTTGAAGATATTTGGTTTCACGGAGATTATGTCTTTGTGGATGAAGATAATCTTTGGTATATGCGTGGAAGAACTGATGATGTGATTAATGTTTCAGGACATAGAATGAGTACTGCAGAAATTGAACATACTGTAATTTCACATGAAAAAATTTCTGATGCTGCATCAATTGCTATACCTGATGAGATTACTGGTGAGGCAATTGTTGTTTTCTTCGTTGCAGATAACAAAGATGATTCTGATTTAGAACAACTCGTTTCTGATTTTATTTCAGAAAAGATTGGTAAAGTTTCAAAACCAAAATTTGTTTTTCAATTAAGTGATTTACCAAAAACTAGAACGGGTAAAATTATGAGAAGACTACTAAAATCAAAATTGTTGGGACAAGAGTTAGGCGATTTGTCATCATTGGAGAATCCTCAAATTTTAGATGAGGTTCCAAAAATAGGTTAACAATTACTAACTTTTTGATACTTTCTATTTCACGTTTTATGTAATAATCAAAGTGGCCTATATTGAGTATTGAAATTTGTAGTTGACCAGCAAGTCGAAGATATTGAGATGCCTGAGAATCTCAAGTTAAACACGTTTTTGCAAGAATTTCACTCTGATTGTACTCATCCTGAGTGTGGTTTTGGCTTCTACGGTTTTGCATTTGGGCAATCCCCCTTTCCTGTGCCTAGACTAATCCAAGAGGCTCTGATCAAAAATGTAAACAAGGGAGAATATGCTGCAGTAACTGGTATTCCTGAATTGAGAAATGCAATTTCAAAATACAACAAACATTATTTTGGAATGGATGTCTCCCCAGACAGAATCTATGTTGGCCCAGGAACCAAAGAACTAATCTTTAATTTATTAGAAATTTTACACGGTACAGTAATTCTACCTACTCCTGCATGGTTGGGCTATTTGCCTCAAATTAGATTCTTAAAGAAAAATTATCATATGCTCCCTACTCGAGCAAACAAAAAGATTGCACCAAATGATCTTAGACGATTAGCACTAAGACTACAAGACAGACAGAAAATTTTGATACTAAACAAT
>JBHITY010000065.1:0-6009 GCA_042138585.1 Candidatus Nitrosopumilus sp. | reverse complement strand
TGCAAACATTTCAATTTCTTCTTCACTTACAACCGTTGGTAATACTGATGCAATCTTATTTTTTGACAGGATAAATTTAATTGCAAATTCTGTAATGTTTAATCCATTTCTCTCTGCAATTGGTCTGAATTGCTCTACTTTTTCTAGTGCTGATTTTCTCCACTCTACTTTTCTGTCTTTTCTGTGATCATTTGCAGGAATTACAGTGTCTGCTTTTACTTTCCCGGTTAAAATTCCTGATGCATCTGGAACTCGAACAAGAATTCCGACATCTTGTTTTTCTGCTTTTTCAATTAACTCGTTTCCTGGAGTTTGTTCTAAAATATTGTAAACTGTTTGAATTGATGATACACTTTTTCTATCCATTGCCTCAAGTCCTTCTTGAGTCCAACCAATTGCAGGACCAAGTGCAACTTGAGCTGCTCTGATTTTTCCTTCGTCCATTAACTCATCAATTGTATTGAAGGTCTCATCATTTCTGACATGATGTAATTTTGGATTGTGTAATCCTAGTGAATCAAGATAATCTGTTTGTAATCTCTCTAAACATGCATCTACTGCCTTACGTGTATATTCTGGGCTATAGTCTTGTGGCAATTCTGCATGTCCAATTTGTTCTACATCTGAAAAATCATAACCATATTTTGTTGAAATAACAACTTCGTCTCGCATTCCTTTGAAAACTTCACCAATTAGTCTCTCACTTTTTCCTTTACCGTACATATCTGCAGTTTCAAAATAATTGATTCCTAAATCGTATGCTTTTTTGAGCATTCTTTTTGCTTCATCTTCTTCAACTTTCTTTCCCCACCAATCAAGAGCAATACTCCAAGCACCAAAACCTATCTCTGATACTTCGATTCCACTTTTGCCTAGTTTTTTGTATTTCATCTTTTACACCTTGATTTTAAGAGATATTTGAAATTTCTTCATTTATGTTTATCCGAGATTTGCCTCTGAAATTCTATCCTAAACTGGAAATTAATGGAACAATATCCTTTTTGATACATACAATCATAGGAATATCGTTTTTTACATATGTTGAAACTTGAGTTTCTCTCAAATCCATAATCAAATCTTGAAAATCTCTTACATTGTCTACTTCAAATGCTAACATGAAATCTTCATCATGTATTCCAAAAGAATATGTCGTGTTTAGAATTACTTGGGGATACTTTTTACTCACTTCAATATGTTCGTCCATAATCTCTTGTCTTTTTTCTTGAGGTAAGAGATACCATTCACGAGTTTTTGTAAATGGATAAACTATGACATGTTTTTTTGGCTCCATTCCTGTAACGAATCCATGTTCTTTGCCTTGTCCTTTAACATAGATTGATGGTCTTGAACATGAAAGATATGTTCTGGATGGAATTATGTATTTTCCAAAAACAGTTTTGTATAATTTTTCTATGGCTTTTTGAATTTCTTCTAATGAATTTCCAACAAACCATAACAAAAAGTCTGCATCCTCTCTTAATCCTAAATTCGAATATGCTCTATATCTTATTCCTGAATTTTTTAAAATATTTTCAACTTCTTTTGCTGACTCCTCTTTTGCTAGGTCTGCCATCCATCTCCATTTAGGATCAACTTTAAAGAATGAGAAATTGAAATAATATTGCTCGCTGTTCTCTGACATGTTCTGTACAATTTGAAAACCCTATTTAAACAAAAACTAGATTTTCTGTTGTGAACTTTTTAAAATTTGATTTATGCAGTTTGCTCTAAAACCCAATCATATCCTTCTGATTCGAGTTTGTCTGCAAGAGATGCATCTCCTGTTTTGAGAACTTTGCCTCTTGCAAATACATGAACATAATCAAGTTTGTCTAGGAATTTTAGAATTCTCGCATAGTGAGTAATGACAATTACTGTTGCATCTTTACTTGATACTTGACTGATTGCTTTTGCAACTGCCTGAACTGCATCAATATCTAAACCAGAATCTGGTTCATCTAAAATTGAAATTTTTGGTTTTAGAACTGCCATTTGTAAAACTTCGGCTCTTTTCTTTTCTCCTCCGGAGAAACCTTCGTTAAGATATCTTGAAAGGAATTCTTCTCTTAATCCAACTTTTTCCAAATTCTCTTTTAGGTATTTTTGAAATTCTCTTACTGTGATGAAAACTTCTCTATCGTCTCCTTCAAGTGCTTTACTAAGTGAATTGTAAGCTGTTCTAAGAAAGTGAGAGAATCCTACACCCGAGACTTCAGTTGGATATTGAAATCCTAAGAACAATCCTTTCTTTGCTCTTTCATCTGCGGTTAATTCTAAAATGCTTTCACCATCTAACAAAATATCTCCTTGAGTTACTTCGTATTTTGGATGTGCAAGTAATGTGTAAGCTAGTGTACTTTTTCCTGAACCGTTAGGTCCCATAATGGCATGAACTTCTCCAGGTCCTGTTTTCAAATTAACACCTTTGAGAATTTCTTTTCCTTCTCTTGTTACATGAAGGTCTTTAATTTCAAGAACTGCCATGTTGCAAAATGTTTTGTTTCTATATATAATACAGACGAAATTTAGCTAATCCTAACGAGTGTTTTTGATAATAAAATGAAAAGAGGGGGGGGGGTGTTAATATTTGGCCAGAGATGGTCTCAAAGTAATTTTGAGTTTGTAATTTGTTAGAATCTCTTTACATCTATTTCTGATAGTAACTTCAGTTACTCCTGCAATACTTGAAACGTCTCTTTGGAGGACGTTTTGACCAAGCAGGACTGATGACACATACAGATATGCTGCAGCAATTCCATTTGGTGCTTTTCCATCTGCAATGCTACTATCTTTGGTTTTTTCTGCAATTTCCAAGGCTAGTCTTTCAACTCTGACCTCAGTTTGTGTCATGTTTGCTATCTTTGAGATGTATTTGTCCATAGTTACTACTGGGGCAGTTAGTTGTCCCATTTCCATTACCATGGTTCTGTAGTATCTTGCTGCAAGTTTTGTTTTTGATTTTACGTCTTTAGGTGGACAAATTCCACGAATAATTTCTTCTAGTGATCTTACTACATCACATTGTTTGCATGCCATGTAAATTGTAGCTGCTGTAATGCTTACTACTGATTTTCCCTTCACATCAACATGTCCATCCAAGTTTCTGTATATCATAGAAGCAGTCTCCAACACATTTTTTGAAAGACCGAGACCATCACATGTTTCTCCCATTTTTGTTAAAACATTTGCAAGTCGTCTCTCTTTTGGTGAGGATACTCTTACTCTTTGTTGCCACTTTCTGAGATTGTGCATTTGGTTTGCAACTTCGTGGTTGATTGTTTTTCCACTGAAGTCCTTTGTACTAATTGCTATCTCAGTTGTAATTCCCAAATCATGTTGGGAATATGTTGTTTGTCCGGTTGCTCTTGCTAACTTCATCTTGTCTTCAAGATTCGAACTAATTGTTTCTGGACCATAATCTGCTACTTGATCTGCAACTACAACGCCACAGCCAGAGCAAATTATTTCACCATTCTGCATGTCATTAACTACTGTTGCTTGACATTCAGGACAGTTTTGTTCTTCTAGTATGTTCATTTTTTTCTTCTCCTAAATTTTTTCTTTGAATTGTCAGGAGAATGTTCTGTTGCGAAAACACTTTTGCCAATGTATTTTTTGATGTTGTTTGTTAACGGAGTTGCGGATGCAAATGGTCTCCTTACTGGACCAATCAATTCCATTACTTTCGCAACTCTAGTTCCCTTCTCGTCGCAGAGTATCTGTCCTTCAACCAATTTGTTAGATAGTTGAATGATTACCCTACCACTACCGGCTAGGTGCATTATTTCGCCTACCTCCTGCAATTAAAAACACTAATCATGATATTCTTATCATAGACTTCTGTCAACTTTACTTTAGCTAACAGCTAGATTTGATTTTATTTTGATTGTTTGGACCTTTTTGCAACAAGTTTTTCGGAAATTTTGTTAAGAATTTTTGTCTTGGAGGATCCTTTTGGTAAAACAACATACCCTGACCTAACAAATGGTCTTTTTGGAAATCTTACTTTATCATCCGATTCTGTAATTTCAAATCCTGCATCTTTTGCAGCATCTGTTAATTCTTTTAATGATGGGTCAAAAACACATTTCTCTAATCCTAATCTTCTACCTTTTGATTTTTTTAAATTCTTGTTGAAATAATCCAACCAGATTACGATGTGTTCGTAATCTTTCATTTTATTCCTTTACTAAAATTGCGTTAACGATTCCGTTTTGTCCAGGTTTAGAAACTACTTTGCATTTACCTTCTTGTGTTTCTAGTATTGCACCTTTTGTAATGATGCCACGTCTTTTGTAATCATTGTTTGTTGCATTGTCTAACACTTTGATAATTTTTGCTTTCTTTACTTTTGCATCTCCTGTTGCAAGATTAACAAAATCAATTGTCTTAACAGCTGTTTTTCTATTCTTTCCACGAACTGTTCTTGTTACTGTAACTTGAGCTCCTGTTACAGCTTCATTTGGATATCTATCAGTTTCATACTTTCGTCTAATTCTAAGTGGATGTCTTCTTCCTCCAGTTGTTTTACTGGTTGCTAAATTTTCTACTGATTTTCTCACGAGAATTTGTCTAAATTACTCTAATTTATACAAAACGCAAGAAATTAGGCTTAAAGTAAAAAATTGACTTAGTTTGCTTCTGTTGCAATTTGAGGTGTAGGAGTTGCCTGACTTGCACTTGCTGTTTTTCTTACTTTCGAGAATAATCTCTGTTTTAGATCTTCAACATCTCCTTGGATTCCGAAATATTTTTGGAACTTTTCTGTTGTGGTGTAAATTTTCATTCTTCCGACATTTTGATGAGTTATGTAATCTAATTGTCTAAGTTCTTTCAAATGTGCATAAACTCCAGATCCTCTCACTTCTACAAGTTGTTTTGATGATATTGGTTGTTGATATGCAATGTATGATAATGTCTTTAGTGTGGCATTTGGAAGAACTGGCTTTGAAGCATATCTCTTGACTGTTGCACTATATTCTGGTTTGAGTTGCATAACATAGGAACCATCTGGGAGTATGACTACCTCTAGTGCTTTGAATGCAGACTTGGTCTTTTTCATAATATTTTGAAGAATCTCTAATGTCTTTGTTCTTGATTCTGTGCCTGAGGCTCTGATTATGTCTTCTACTCGTAGTGGCCTGCCTGCTGAATAAAGCGCTGCTTCCACCCTTGCTGTTGCCTCATCTAAGTTCTCAATTTTGGCCAATTACTCGTTCATCCCTCCAAAATATAGTTAAAGAAATCCTTTATCCATTTTTGATCAGTTTGTTAATTCTTCTTTTATCAGAGTGATTTTGATGTCGTCTTCAACCTGTTCCAAGTCTACTTTTTGGTCTCTTGCCAAAAATAATATTGCAAAGAAACATCTGATCGAATCTACTGGATCTAATTCAGCAATTATATTTTGAAGTAATCCATATCCTGTGTTAGCAATTTTCTTCATTACTAAATCTTCATACTTTCCAATTATGCTTTCAAGTGAAATGAAGTATTCTTGAAAATCTGGTGCTTCAATTGGTTCTATCTCTACTTGTCTATTTCTTCTTGATTGAGGATTTGCAATTGTTCCAATAAGATTTTGAAGTAATCCTAACAAATCGTCTAGTGATACTGGATATGTAGATTCATGTCTATATGGCATATCGATTAAATCAATATCGACATCTGTTCTTTGATGCATTGGTTTTTTCTGCATTGCTGCTCGTTGTAGTGCAAAGATACTTTCAACTTTCATTCTGTAAATTAATGATGATGATAATGCCGCCATTCCTGCTACTTTGAGGTCTTTCTTGCCTGATTTTTCAAGAATTTTTATCAATAAATTCAAAATTTGGATTAAATCAATCTCCCAGACGTCTTTTTTGATAACTGATTGAGGACTAAATAGAATGTTTACTGGTTCTTGAGAAATACTGTTAGGTGTAGGTGACTCACTCACACGAATGTTTTCTTCCTATTCAATAATATCTAAGGGCTCTATTTTTTTCTCATATCCAGTCAACTCTT
>JBHITY010000064.1:0-6059 GCA_042138585.1 Candidatus Nitrosopumilus sp. | reverse complement strand
GTAACTGCACCATTTATTGATTTTTAGGGACAAGAGCAGATTTTATGATTTCTAACGCATCATGTGCTTTTTCAGGTCTTGGTAATTGAATTGCAATTACGTTATCTTTACCATATTGGGATTCAGGAGAATTTAGTACAAACATAGAAGTGTTGGCAAGTGTTTCAAAAAATTTCAAATCAGTCTTTGCATTTACTAGGAATTTTTCAGAGATATTTCCAATTGAAAAAGTCAAAACTACTTCGACAAAGACATTTCCCAATCCATCTTGTAAGATATTCAAATCAGTGTTTACTGCAAATGGTTGTCCTTCAACTTTGGCTCTAATGTTTTCATATCTTTTTGCATCAATTACTATGCAAGGAGTATCTTTTCCTTCAAAATCAAAAGTTGTAATGCCAGAATGCACTTGCTCTAGCATTCGTTTTAGTTCATCAGACATTGTCTTTTTCTAATTTGTGTACTACTTGATCTCCAGCTTTTACTAGGAATGGTGAAAGAAATGCAGTAATTATTGAGATGATACCTATCAGAGGGAATAAGAAAGCACTGACTGCACCAATATCAACACCTGCCTTTACGATTACAATTGAGAACTCTCCTCTAGGTGCGCCTAAGGTAAATGCTGAACGAAGTGATTTTGCACGCTTTTGTCTGAACAAAATATTTCCAATCATGTTTCCTCCAAACTTCATACCTGTGGCAACTGCAATTAATGCAATTGCAATCCATATGTAATCTCCAATTTGGGAAACATCCATCAATGCTCCAACTGAGATAAAGAAGATTGCAACAAACATGTCTTTAATTGGACTAGAAAGTAGTTTTGCGACTTCGGCAGATTTTGATTCTGCTACTAAAACACCTGCCAAAAAGGCACCAATTGCGACTGATAATCCCACAATATTTGCAAACAATGCATAACCAAAACAAACACCTAGAACGCTAAGAAGTAAAATTTCACGATGTTCTGCAGCAGCAACTCTATCAATTAGTGGAGGAATGACACGGGTTCCAACAGTAAATGTTCCAACAATTAATCCAGTTGCAACTAGAACAACTAGAACTATTGATTCTATAGAAACTGAACCAACTAAGGCAACTGATTGGAGTGATGAGATCAAAATAACTGCAATGACGTCCTCAACAATCAAAATACCCAACACAAGAATTGATGATTCTTTTTTGATCTTTCCCATATCTTCTAAAATTTTGACAATAATTGCAGTACTAGAAATTGATAATGCTGCAGAGATGAATAATGCATCCATGAACTCCAATCCCAAAGCAGTAGCAGTGTAAAATACCACACCTAACGTTGAGAATAATCCAATAGTTCCAACTCCAACTGCAACTCGCCCTATACTACGAATTTTTGCATAGGGGAATTCAATTCCAATTACAAACAAAAGTAAAATCACACCAATCTCAGCAAAAAGATTCAACGCAGAGATATCAGATAAAATTCCAACGCCATCTAGAACATCAGAAGAGGGTCCACCTTCAGGCAACACCCAAGACCAAAATGGAGAAAGAGGTCCAATTATCATTCCTGCAAAAAGATATCCAATGATTAATGGTTGTTTGATTTTGAAAAATGCAAGAGTGACTACTGCGCCAATAATCATGATAAAAGCCAAATCAGTAACAAATGATGTGTGTGGAAGTTCTGGAGTAATCTTTTCAATTAAACTAGAAACGGTGTTGTTTAGTGAGCTTTGGATCCCACTTGGATTTAGTTGAAGTGGAATGTTTTGCATATTTTCAGTTAACAAATTTGTTTAAAAATCATTGCGGATTGAAAATTCGAAAATAAAATTAGAAAAAATGCCAATAATTGAATACAGGCTCAAAAGGATTTCAAAATGTTAATCTCTTTATTCCTAGCATAAAATCATCATAATGCAGAGTGATGATTAGGTCAACTGAATAAAATGTAGAGATATGACCTGGGGTATCTGACTGCATAATTGGTTACGTTGTCATTACCTTGATATTAATAGTACGGTACCATACCGTACTATATGATTCAATGTGAATATTGTACAAGAGGTTTTATCGAAACAGCAAATGGTTTGGCTGAAAAGACCTTTCACGAGTTGCTTCACGAACCAGAAGTTGTAAACAAGTAACTCTTTACATTTTTTATTTTAGACCTAACTTTTTTATCGTTAAATTTCATTTCAATGGATATGGCTACTAAAACTGTAAAGAAAAAAGATACAAAAAAAGAAACAAAAAAAGTTGTTAAAAGAGAACCTAGTCCATCGGTTTTACTAAAAAAAGTAGCATCAGTATCAGATTCTAACAAAGCATTACAAAAAGAGATCAAAGTAATGTCAAAAATATTTGGAGAAAATCAAAAAGTTCTAGTTTCCATGAAAGGTATGATTGACTCTTTAACAGCAGCGTTAGAGCATATTCAAAAACAATCAAAGCAACTCAACATAATTGAGGATGACACACAAAAGCTATACGCAGGACTAAACCAAGTCAGAACTCAATCAAATATGGTAGATAAGATAAACAATCAAACTGCAAAATTGCAAGAGGAAATTAACAGAATTTCAGAAATACAAAAATCAACAAAAACTCAAGAAATTTCTCAGCAAGTAGAAGACAGTATGAATTCTATTAGGAATAATTCACAGATGATAATCAAAATTGCTCAAAGAATAGATGAGGTAAGAGATGATCTTAGAAAAGTTTCTGGAAAGACTGACTCGTTCTTAGAAGTTGGTTCAGAGATGGATAAACTGAAAAACAGTATTGATGAGATTTCAGGAAAAACTGCAAAGCTTGAAACAGGCTCTCAGATTATTGAGAGTCTAAAACAAGAGCTCTCAAAAATTACTGAAGGAGTTGCAGATAACTCCAATCTTAATTCCGAATTAGAGGCAATCAAAGTAACAATTGATGCCATATCAACAAAGGCATCAAAGATTGACTCTCTTGGAGGGGTAATTGATGGCCTAAAACAACAATTTGAGACAATTGCCTCAAAGGCCGGTTCAGTCAATAATTTGAGCCTAGAATCAATTAAAGAACTGGCAGGCAAGATTGACAGAATTGAGACTGAAATAGGAGCGCTCTCACACAGAGCAGATTCAACTGCATTTGTAGGGGAAGGGCTAAAATCGGTTCAAGAAGACCTCTCAGATTTCAAACAAAGTGTATTTGATAAGACAAACAGCATAGAGCAAAAAATCTCGTCAGCTTCAGACATGATAAAAAGACAAGATGCAGCATCTGCAGAATTTCATAAAAAAACTGAAAAATTATTTGAAGAGATGCAATCTGTTAGAAGTGTCACAAACAAGGCTTCAGATGATTCATCAAAAGAGATGATGGCGTTGTTAAAACTCTCTGAATATCAGTCAAACATCAGAATGAATGCTGAATCAAAATACGGTGAAGCAAAAGACTTGGAAAAGATGGCATCTCAGACTGCAGAAATTGTAAACCTATTTGATAGAATTTCAATAGAGTCAGGAGAAAAGATTCCATTACCACATGAAGTAAGACAATGGGCTGTAAGCAAGATTCTTGATTGTGCAGACAAGTGGGAGATTAGATTCAGTGATGTCTATTCAATCTTGACTAATGAGATAGGACGAGACTTGTTAAAAGAATCAGTTAGAATTCAGCAGATTAGAGATATCTATGGTATAAGAGCTGTTGATGAGATTAGAAAAGATCTAAATATTTCTTAGACTCCAACTTCATCTGCTTCTTTGAGTTGTTCTTTCTTTCTTTTCAAAGCAGCAAAGATTCCTAATAATGCAGCAATCCAAACTGTTGTAAACATTAGATTTGCAACACTGACATACATGTATGGAGTTGCATCCATGATGTTTGTTTTGATGAGAAGAGCCCTATCACTAACATCCATCATTCCAGTATGATATGCAGAGCTGTCTTTTGGAACGGTAGCAATCTTATCAACGCTTGCAAGCATTGTATCTAGATTTTCTTGAATTCTAACAAAGTTTGTAGATTCTGTAGAGAATAACCAAACAGGGTTTTTAGAGATAAGTTCGCCATCAGCATTAGTTTGCTCAGGAATTAGATCATTTGCGATAATTCCATCCATATCAGCCTGAATTGCAACTAAATGAGCACGAATTGCATTAGGATCAGATGAACCAATAATTCCATCTAGATTACCTCTGATTCTATCAAGGGGATAGATATCAACACTATATCCGTAAATTGCCATAAATCCTCCAAAAATAATTATTCCAACAATGCCTACCATGGAAAGTTTGTAAATTCTATTTGCCATCTTCTCGTTCTTGGTCATTACACGTTCGACACTTGATTTATTTCTTTTAAATCGAGTATGAGATAGGCTCAGATAAGCAATATAGAAGAATCCGACTGTTTGCAATGCAATAATTGGTACAAAGATAGGATTGTTTGAAAATATTGCAACAAAGATTCCCAACATACCATAAACACCAAAGAAAATTTCAAGAAGTGTTACTTGGGAGAATGGTAAATTGTATGCATTATCCTTCCAATCATCTTTTTTCTTTAGAACACCATATTTTGGAGTTCTAAGGAATTCATTCTTTTTTCCAAGAACTGCATCAAACACTGCAACAGTGTTATTTACGGACATTCCAGCATTGTAAACTAGCAATGCAGGTAGTATCTTGGCTTTAGATTTCCACGACTCGTGATACATACTTTGTATAATCATAATGTAAGCACCAGGTCCCATTGCAAGATAGGTTGCAATTGTTATTGCCGGAAGAAAGCTAATCACATAGAGATTAACTTGTCCTGCTAACAAAATTGGCAATGCCAAAAATTGAATCAGCATTAATGGATAAACGATGTGACGAGTAAGTTGAATGAAAGCCTGAATCTTGGCTTCAACTGCAATTTTTCTTTTTATTGCAATATCAGTTAGAAGTTTTACTGCACATTGGATAGAGCCTTTGGCCCAACGGAATTGTTGCCTTTTTGCTGCATTCATCTGTACAGGTAACTCTGCATCAACTACAATGTCAGGTAAAAACACACATTTCCATCCCTTCATCTGTGCGCGGTAACTAAGATCTAGATCTTCAACTAGAGTTGCAGTGTGCCATCCACCAGCATCTTCGATACAATCTCGTTTCCAGATTCCAGCTGTACCATTAAAATTCATGAAAAGATGAGAGTTACTCTTTGCTTTTTGTTCAATAAGGAAATGAAAATCAAGACTTAGAGCTTGTGCTTGAGTAATAGCAGAATAATTTTCATTTACATGTCCCCATCTGCATTGAACTAGTCCAATGTTTGATTTTGCAAAGTGAGGAATTGCACGCTTTAGGAACCATGTTGGAGGAATAAAATCAGCATCAAAAATTGCCACTAGTTCTGTATCAGTTGACTGCATTGCATACTTTAGTGCACCAGCCTTGTACCCTTTACGAGTTCCCCGTCTTACATGTTCAATCTGAAAACCTTTCTTCTGGTATTCATCAACAGTATTTGCTAAAAGTTCAACAGTATCATCATCAGAGTCATCTAAGACCATTATTCTCATTTTATCTTGAGGATAATCCAAATTACATACAGAGTCAACTAGTCTTTTTGCAACATACTTTTCGTTGTATATCGGGAGTTGAATTGTAACTGAAGGAGTACCCAAATCAGCGGTGGTCAGAGCATCTTTTCTTTTTCTGGACAAGAATGCAAGATAGTAGAAATTGCAAGTATATGCAGTAATTATGATAGCAGATAGAATAAACAGATCAAATACAAATGCAGTGAAAGGGTTGAATGCCATTTTCCCTAGCTCTGAGAATCACTATTCGCTATTTATACTTGCAATAAATTTTCATTATTTTTGTTCAAAGATCTTGATTGCTTGTGGGGGACAAACGCCTTCACATGCAAGACAGAAGATACAATCAGGTTCTTTTGACATTAGTGGTTTCTTGTCAGATGCTGGATTTCCTGGAGTGTCAAACCATTCATAGACACCTACTGGACAGGCTTCAATACATCCACCATCTGCTACACAAATATCATAATCAACTGATACAAATTCTCCCCAAACACCC
>JBHITY010000063.1:0-6084 GCA_042138585.1 Candidatus Nitrosopumilus sp. | reverse complement strand
ACTGTATGACAAAATTTGAGCTTCCAAAATTAGATAGTTATGATGATCATTTCTTCGTAATTCTTCACTTTCCACCACTTACTCAGAAAGTCGGAATTTCTAAAAACAGTCAATTATCCATATTTGTAGGAAAGGATTTCCTAGTAACAGTTCATCAAGGAGATCTCAAACCACTTGTAGAATTAGTAAATATTTGCAAATCAAATTCCGATGAACAGAGAAAAAACAGAATATTACAAAAATCATCAGGGTTATTGCTTCACGAAATCATAGACGTGTTAGTAGACGATCTTTTACATACTTCTAGAAAAATTATTGCTAATTTAGATGAAATTGAAGATAGGGTATTTGATGAAACAAAACCAGTGGCAAGAAGCATTGCATTACTTAGACGAGAAATTAACAGATTAAGAAGGATAGCTACACCATTAAAGAAATTTGTCTTAGAAATTACAAAAAATGTGAAGAAGTTTTCGGAAAGAGATGAAGAAGATCTTTCATTATTTTTTGATGACATTATAGATCACATTGATAAAGTAATTGAAACACTTGAGGAGTCTAGAGAGACTATGGAAATTTACAAAGATACAGATTTTGTGTTAAGTACAGAAAAAACAAACAAAGTACTGGCAGTATTAACGATAATATTCACATTAGCAATTCCTGCAACAGTTATTGGAACATTTTATGGTATGAACGTCAATCTACCTGGAGGAATCGAAGAGAATCCAATGTTCTTAGGTCCATTTACAACTTTCATAATTGTGATTCTTGCATCAGCAATTCCTGCAATTATGATGTTTACATATTTCAAAAAGTTGGGCTGGATTAACAATTAGAGATATCAAAATCAGAACTTTTCCAAAAATGAGCTTAGATAAATACAAGATAATCTAACCAATCTCATGGGTAAAATCAGAATACGAACTGGTAGGGGAACAGGAACTATAGAAGTTGACGATGATCCCAAAAAATGGTCTGGAGATGAATTTAGAAAAATTCAAGAAGCAAGAAAAAAAGAGGCAGCAAACAGAATGGTGCATACTGGTAGAGGAACAGGTTCTAGAAGACTTGGAGACATGCCAGATCCAAAGGCTAGACCATCAACAGAAGGAATGACCAGAATAACTGGTAGAGGAACAGGTTCTAGAAAAAGCAAAAACAAAGGCACATCATAATACTTTCCTCAAACTTCATTTTTATGAAAATCTTAAGCACTAAATTTTGATATCAGGATTTTCAGCTTTAACTTTTTCCCAGTCCTTTAGGAAGTTTTCTAAACCAATATTTGTCAAGGGGTGTTGAAGCATTTTATCTAAAACTCCAGGAGGTAAAGTTACAACATCAGCTCCAATTTTTGCAGCATCAACTACATGCATGGGGTGTCGAACGCTAGCAACTAAAATTTCGGTTTTAAGATGAGGATAATTTTTGAAAATATCTTTGATATCTTGAATCAAACTCATTCCATCTTGGCCAATATCATCTAATCTTCCAATAAATGGACTAACATATTTTGCACCAGATTTTGCTGCAAGAAGAGCTTGATTTGGTGAAAAAACCAAGGTTACATTTACAGGAATACCTTCTGATGAAAGTGATTTACAAGCTTTCAGACCATCAGGAGTCATAGGAACTTTAACAACAACATTATCACCATATTGACGCAATCGTTTTCCTTCTTCCATCATTCCAGAAAAGTCAGTACTAACTACTTCTAGACTCACATCACCTTTGATAATTTTTGTAATCTCTTCCATTGCATCTTTAGGATTACCTTTTTCTTTTGACATAAGAGATGGGTTTGTAGTAATTCCATCAAGTAATCCCATGTCATTGAATTTTTTTATGGATTCTAAGTTGGCAGTGTCAAGGAAGATTTTCATATTTTTTTACTCCTAATTTCTTTGACTTGTTTTACCATATTAAAAGATGTTATTCCGTGCTTTTCTAAAAGTAAAGGAATTTCCTTGTCTCTAGCAGACTCACCAAACATGTCTTGAGCACCAATTCTCTTTATGGGTACAGGGTATGATTCAGAAACAGACTCGGCAACTGCAGAACCCATTCCTCCAATAATATTATGCTCTTCGGCAGTAACAATGCATCCAGTTTCACGAGCGGCTTTTTCTAGAGTTTCATTATCGATTGGCTTTATAGAAAACATATCTAAAACTCTGCAAGAGATTCCTTCTTGTTGTAGTGATTCAGCAGCTTCCAATGCCATTCTCACAGTAATTCCACATGCTGCAATTGTACAATCAGAACCTTCTCTCAAAGTTATTGCTTTTCCAGTTTCAAAATTTTGAGAATCCGAATGAACCAAAGGTGTTGCAGATCTAGCCATTCGCATGTAAAATGGACCATACTCATTTGCCATCAAATATGCTAATTTGGAAACTGCAATTGTGTCTGCAGGAATAAAAACTCGGAAATTTGGAATTACTCTCATTATTGCAATATCTTCAATCTGTTGATGAGAACCACCATCAGGTCCAACAGATAGTCCACCGTGAGAAACAACAAATTTTACATTGAGTCCTTTTTTTCCAGGTGGGGAAGGATAAGCTACATTATTTCTAATTTGATCAACTGCTCGTCCAGGCAAAAATATGGCATAAGTACTTGCAAAAGGTATTTTGCCAGATGCTGCTAAACCGGCAGAAGTCGTGACAAGGTTTGCTTCTGCAATACCAACATTGAAGAATCTATTAGGAAATTCTTTTCCAAAACCAGATGTCTTTAGTGAATCGGTGGTATCTGCTCCCAAAACAACAATGTTTGGATTTTCTTTTCCAAGTTGAATTAGAGTTTTTGAGTATTCTGAACGCATGTCAGTCATTACTGGTTCATTCAAAGATATCCCCTCTCCATTGCAATTTTTTTAATTTGTTCTTGTTTTTCTCCAACAACATGTAATCCAATCCATTTATTCACTAATTCAGTTCCACCGAGTTCATTTGCTTTATCAAGTAACAATTGTCTTCTAGACGATAATACCTCAGTTCTAAAATCTCTAATTGCAGCACGTACATCTTGTTGTCCAATAATTGCTCCACCTCCAACAAAAGCACGAGCGCCATCTGCAAAAACGGAGCCTATATTTTCAAGATTCACTCCACCATCAGCCTCAATATATCCTGAAAAATTATTTTCTTTTAGAATAGTATTCAATCTAGCCATTTTTGCATGGGTTTCTTCAATGTATTTTTGACCAGATTTTCCAGGAATCACAGACATCACAATAATTTGATCAAGGGAAGGAATGAATTTGTAAGACCATTCAGGTAATTCGGTATCAGGATTTATTGCAAAACCAACACCAACTTGATTTTGTTTTAGAACATCATGAATTTCTCCAAAACTTGATTCATCTGTAACTTCTGCATGTACAGTGATAATGTCACTCCCTGCATCAACATAATCTCTGACATGTTTTACAGGTTCATTAATCATTAAATGAGAATCAAATGGGATTACAGTTAGCGGTCGTAGTTCTTTGATTTTTGTATGATCAAATGTTTTGTTTGGAACAAACTGACCGTCCATAACATCGAGATGAATGTAATCTGCTCTTCCAGCAACACATCTTTTGACTTCATTTTCAAGATTTGACATATCACCAGCAATAATTGATGGTGCAATCATAAATTGAGAATCTAACTCCATATTGATAATTGGAACAACATCAGAATCAGGTGCCTTTCCATGCCATGCAGGATTGTCTTCCATATGTTCAACAGCTTTTCCTTTGATTGTTCTTGAGATGATTATTGTCGGCACTCCTTTTGTTGCATTTGCTTTTGTAATAGCTGTATCAATTTGTTCAACACGATGACCATCAATTTCAATCACATTCCAACCAAAAGATCTCCACTTGTCACCAGTTTTCCATCTGGAAGCATCTTTCCACATTTCAGAAAGATTATCATTTTCCAATCTTTTGTCAAGAGGCATGATTTTTTCAGTGTAAGAATCCTGTTGGATAAAGTTTCTGTCAAGGAAAACTGTTAGATTATCAACTTTGTATTTTGCAGCAGTCATAGCAGCCTCCCAAACTTGACCTTCATCAGATTCCCCATCACCGATGATTGTATAGACATGATAATCTTTGGAATCAATTTTTCCTGCAAGTGCGACTCCTACAGAATATGATAGACCCGTACCTAAGGAGCCACCACAAAACTCAACACCAGGACATTTCAAATCTGGATGACCTTGTAATTTACTTCCAAACTTTCTCAACGTTTCAAGTTCTGATTCTGGAAAATATCCGGCAACTGCCATATTAGAAAACAAACCAGGAGCTGCATGACCTTTTGATAACACTAAACGATCCCTATCTTCCCATTGTGGGTTTTTAGGATCAAATTTCAGATACTTGTTAAACAAACAACCCAAAATCTCGGCCATTGAAAATGAACCACCTGGATGACCTGAACCAGCAGTATTTGTTGCTTTGATAACTAATTTTCGAGCTCGAAGAACATTCTTCTTAATTTGATAATAATTGAGCCCCATATCGATCGTTTTGCCTTCAAATTTAATAAAAATCTACTTCTGAAACAGATTACCAAATATCCATGTAGGAACCTAAAAAATCAAAATAAGAACAGATCACAAGAAAATCTTCAAAGAATTTACAATAGTTTAATTACGGCAGAATATCTCAAATTTTTGAAAGATATGTCCTTTGGTGAAGAAAGAGAGATGCATACAGCAACATGTGGCGATTGTGGAAACGAATGCCAAGTACCATTCAAACCTAAAGATGACAGACCTGTTTATTGTAGAGAATGCTTCCCAAATCACAGACCTCAAAGACGCAGTGGGGATAGATTTGGAAGATCAAGATTCAACAGACAAAGAGAGATGCATACAGCAACATGTGGCGATTGTGGAAACGAATGCCAAGTACCATTCAAACCTAAAGATGACAGACCTGTTTATTGTAGAGAATGCTTCCCAAATCACAGACAAACTCCTAGTGTGTAGCAAGAATTTTTAATTAAAATCAATCTAATAGTAATATGAAAATTATTGAAGATTTTCCAATGGTAGTTTTTGATAATCAGTGCTATTTGTGCGTAAAATTTGCAAAATTTGTTAATTTTTTTGCAAGAGGGAAAATGAAGATGGTAGGACATTATACAAAAGAAGGTGAAGTCATTCGAGAAAAAATTCTTGATGAATCAGCATTAGAGATGTTTTGGTTTATTGATAAAAAAAATGCATACGGCGGAAGAGCTGGATTACTTCCATTGATTAAAACAATTTTTTCAAACAAATCAAAGAAATTCCCTATAACAGAAATTAATGAACAATGTTCACAAGATTGCAAATCAGTAAAGGCAGTTTTTTTAAGATCTACCAGTTTGATTTCAAACAGTAAAATTATAAAAATTAATGATGAAGATCATACTTTATTCTAAAAAATAGATTTTTAAACAATTAAAAAACATTTTTCTCATGGCAGAAAGAAGAACAATAATGATTGATGAGGACGTAGCTAAAAAAGTGAGAAATCTTCAAGCCAAGAAAATTAAAGAAACTGCTGGAACTGTAAGTTTTTCTGCAACAATTAACGAAATGTTAAGAGAATGCAATAAATCATAAATCTAAATAAGACTATGAAAATCATACATACGTATGAAAATCAATGTACAAAATACTCCGAAGAAGACACAACTTCTTTGTGGATTTGCATTAGAAAAATCAGATAAGGTTTTAGGATTACCAAAATTAGATACAAAAACATCATTTGCAGTTAATCAATCTCTTAAGGACATAGAGGGAAAGTCAGGAAAGTTATCAGTAATTCCATCTATAGGTAAAAAGCAATTTCAAAGAATTTTGATTGCAGGTATTGGAAAAAAAGAAGATATTACAAAAGACAGCTTTAGACAGATTTCAGGAAAAATTGCTCAAAAAGCACGTGAATTAAAATTAAAAGAATTTTCAATAATTGTGCCTCCTACTTTTGTTATGGATCAAGTTTCTTCTTCAGCCCAGATTATAGAGGGTGCAAAGATGGCTTTATACAAATTTGAAAAATTCAAGGCTGAAAAAGAAGAAAATTCTCCA
>JBHITY010000062.1:769-6104 GCA_042138585.1 Candidatus Nitrosopumilus sp. | reverse complement strand
TGCCTCAATCAGGAATTGTCAAATATCACGTTAAACTTTCCTATGAAGTTGATGGGCTCGTTGAAAGAGCAGATATAATCGGAGCAATCTTCGGCCAAACAGAAGGACTGTTAGGCCCTGAGATGAATCTGAATGAACTGCAACGAGTTTCAAAAGTAGGTCGCATTGAAGTCAGCGCAAAAAATACTGCCAACACCACATCTGGTGAAGCATTAATTCCAATGAGTACTGATATTGATACTTGTGCATTAATTGCAGCGGGAATTGAAAGCATTGACAAAGTTGGTCCATTTGACTGTAAATTTACCCTGGAAGCAATTGATGATGTACGTGCTGCAAAGAAAGATGACATTGTAAGACGTGCAAAAGAAATCAAGCAAAAATGGGCAACTAAAACTGTAAGTGAAGGAGAAAGTATGCTAAATGATGTCCATCAAGGTGACTCTAAAAAATTATCCACCTATGGACCATCCAAACTTACCTGTAGTTCTGGTCTAGCTGATTCAAACTGGGTAATTCTAGTTGAAGGAAGAGCTGATGTAATCAATCTTCTAAGGGCTGGATATGATAACGCCCTTGCAATTGAAGGTGCAAAAATTGATGAGTCTATCAAAGAATTATGTAATTCTAAAGAAACTGTCGTTGCATTCTTAGATGGTGATAGAGCTGGTGGCTTTATTCTAAAAGAACTAAAATCAGTTGTTCCAGTTGATTACGAACTAAGAGCAGATAACGACGTTGAAGTTGAAGAATTAACTCCTCAAAGAATTGATGAGATTCTCAGTCCAGTTGCTGAAGAAATTAAAGGTGGAAAACCAGCACCACAACTCAAAAGTGAAGATGACAAACCACTTGCAGAGATGGCAGCAAAAGTTTTCCCAACTCTAAATGAAACTCTTGAAGCAGTAGCATTAGATGGAGATAACAATGAAATCTTTAAGGTTCCAATCAGCGAAGTTGTTAGCAAACTATCCACACAATCTGGAATCAAATACCTTCTGCTAGATGGAATCATCACTCAGAGACTTTTAGAGGGCGCCAAAAACGCTGGAATTGAATGTGTAGTTGGCCACAGAGTAGCAAAATTAACAAACTCTGATGGAATGACTCTCAAAACATTCGGTGACCTGGGCGTAGCATAGGATCTTAGATGCCTGAACTAAAAATTCAGCATATCCTCACTCTATCTTATCTTCTCTCAAAGGGTGCTAAACACAACTATGTTTCAGTAACAACATCTTCTTTGGGAAAAAGCATAAAAAAATCCCAACAGGCTGCATCTAAACATCTGCTAGAATTAGAACAAAACCAATTCATTGACAGAATAATGACTGGAAGAAATGTTTCAGTTAAGATTACTCCAAAAGGATTCTCTGAGATGGTTAAACTATCTACAACACTGCAAAAAAGTCTGAATTCTTTTCCCTCTCATGTTGAGCTTAAAGGAACTCTAGTATCTGGAATGGGAGAAGGGGCTTACTATATGGGACTAAAAGGGTACACAAAGCAATTCAAATCAAAAATTGGCTATGTTCCATTTCCCGGAACACTCAACGTAAGATTGGATCAGAAAATCCATCAAGAAGCAGTAAAACAATTTGAAACTCTAGATGGAATCAAAATTAAGAGCTTTTCTGATGGAAAGAGAACTTATGGTTGGGTCAAATGCTTTCCTGCAAAACTAAACAATTCAATTAACTGTGATATGATTTTACTTGAGCGCACTCATCATGACAATTCTGTAGTTGAATTGATTTCTAAAACCTGCATGAGAAAAACTGCAAAACTCAAAGATGGTTCTAAAATTACAATCAAGATACCTATATCACCATAACAAAAAATTGATTAACAGTTAATTTCCCAGAAATAATGTTTGATTAAACAAATTACAGTTGCAATAATTACTCCAACTCACGACAAAAAGTCTTTTGAATTGGGATTAGAATTAGCAAAGAAATTGGGATGTTCTCTATCTGTGATTGAATGTTTTTACCAAAAACCTCCAACATTTCATTTCTTTGAGACAAAAACTGACAAAATTGCCTTACAGAAAAGAAAGGATCAAATCAAAAGTGAACTCTCAAAGTGGGAAAAGGCTGCTGCAAAGCAAAACGTTCCAATCAAGACTAAATTTGCATTAACTGACTCTATTGCACACTGGGTAATTGACTATGTCACTGAGAATCATGTCGATTTGCTTGTTGTAGACTATCCAAAACTATCCATGACTGAATCTACGCTCTATGATGACATTATCAACACTATTCATCACAAAGCAAAATGTCATGTTCTGACAACTAAACCATAATCAAATTCCGTGGATGGATTCACCATACTCTTTCTCAATTTTTGAGCTAGAGCTATCTGGGATTGGAGATTGCAATCTTGCAACTTTTGCATCAAGATTGATCTTTTTACATCCATCTGTAATGAATTTCTCTTGGTGAACTTGGTCGTAACCTAATGCAATAATCTGTGGCCTGACATTGTTTACTGTCTTGAAAATATCATCTTCTTGTCCAATTAGACAAAGGTCTACCGTGGATAGTGAGTTTACTAGTTCTTGTCTTTGTTCTTGCGAATGAAGTGGTTGTCTTTTTTTCATTTTTACTGCAGTATTGTCTGTTGCAACTACTACAACAAGGACATCTCCTAAACTCTTTGCAGCATTTAGTGTATAGATGTGCCCTGGATGAATAATGTCGAAAACCCCTCCAGCTAAAACCACTTTTAATGAATTTCTACCTGACTCTGTGAGTGTTTTGTCTTCATTGACCAGTTGATTTTTTATCAAATCATCAATCTTTGAGTTTATTTCGTCATCTGAAAATGTAGTCTTTTCTTTAATTTTCTCAATTGGATCAGTACCATCTAATTGGGATACGTAAATTGTAGAAAGAATGATTTTTTGATTTGGTTCCAACATTTTTCCTATTTTTCTCCCTCTCTTTAATTCATCGCTGAAACTACATTTTGGGATCCAGGCCTTTGGCTAATCTTAATGCATCAACTAGTCCGTCTGCATAACCGATACTCAGTATAGCAACTTCATCTTGACCGTCTTCCAAAAATTTCTCTGCATCGCTGACATACAACTCTGCGTTCTCTAAAATTACTTCATACTCTTTTTGATCCTTGTAGTATGGCTGTACTTCTTCAAGTGCTTCTCTAACCATTGGAACATATTTTTCAATCATCTGAATGGAAATCTTTCTTGTTTTTTCGGCATTGTCAAATGGCTCATCGACACATTCTCCTAAAACTTTGAGTGCATCTGATTCTGTAAAGTGTAGTCTTCCTGGAATGATTACTGTATGAGGTGGTTTTCCAAAATCTCTCTTTTTTAGGCTAGAAATTTTACCTGAAACTATCTCTTGGTCTTTGAATCCTATTCTTGATGCAACAATTACAAATGTTGATGGACTGATGACTTTCCTTCTTTGTCCTTTTTCAGTTTCTATCAATGCATTTAGTGCATCTTTAGGATCTAAGAAAAAGTCTTTGTCTTGATTAAACTCTAAAAGAAGTACAGTGTGGTTTCCTTCTATGACGTTTTTGTAAATAACATAATATGGTGTTGTAAGTGATTTCATCTCACTCATGATGGTTGCAATTCTTCCAACTTTGTAAAAATGCAGTCCACATTCTCCAATCATTGAAGTTAATGATGAAGATGCATGAATGGAATGTGTTTTGATTTTATCTTTGATTGCTCTTTCACGTAATTCGATATGTGTTGTTGCAATGTATGGATCTCCGTAAGATAATAAAACAACTTTCTTTTTCTTTGCATTCTCTAGAATTTCATTTCCATCCTCTACTAACCATCTTTTTGCAGGTCTAAATTCTCCCTTTGTTGCCTTTTTGATTTTAGTTAGGTCTGATTTGCTTATCGGACTAGTGAATTGTTCAAGATATACAATGTCAGCTTTTGCTAAAACATCAATTGCCTCATTGGGAATTGATTTGAATCCTGAAATTCCTAAACCTACAAACCAGAGCATTACTGCATCTTTCTATCATGAAGTCTTTTTAAGTGCTGTAGCATATTCTTGAGAATCTCTATTCCTCTAAGATATTCGTCAATTGAGACTTTTTCATCAATGGTGTGAGCTTCATGAGGATCACCTGGACCATATGTTACAACTGGAATGTTCCACTGAGTTCCAAGGACATTCATATCTCCAGTACCAGTTTTTCGAATTAATTTTGGCCTAGTATGCTCTACATCCATGACTCCAAGGGTAAATGCACGCACAAGTGGAGAGTTATGTGCAGCCTCAAATGGCTCTGTTTCATCAAGAATTGAGTAAAATGCTTCCACTTCACGTTTTTCAGCAATTTCCTTAACTAGATTTGCAATTTTTTGTTCAATTGATTTACAATTCATGTCCACCGGAATTCTGATATCAAATGTTGTCTCACATTCTTTTGGAGTAACATTGTGACTTGTCCCTCCTTTAACTTCTGTCATAGTTGCAGTAAGTAACATTCCTTTTGTTCTATTTTCTTGATTTTCCTCTAGTTTCTCTTTTAACTCTCTTGCAAAGATCATTGATTCTAAGATTGCGTTTTTTGAAAGCCATGGTGCACTAGCATGTGAACTATCTGGTACACTAATCTTGAGATTTATTGCTAAACGTCCTTTGTATGCAATTGTTACTTGCTTGATTCCACTTGGCTCTCCAAAAACAGCATAGTCAACATCCATTTCTTTTTTAACTAGATTCTTTATTCCTGTTGCATTTCCCTCCTCATCAACTGCCCCAACAAAGATTATTGTCCCATTGTTGTTTTGAATTGATGCTGCTGCAAACAGCATTGCCATTAATGGTGCCTTTGCATCTGATGCACCTCTGCCATAAAGTGAATCTCCTTCTTTTCTTACCTTAACTTTACCTGGAACAACATCCATGTGACCACATAACATGATCTTTGGACTGCCTGAACCTTTTTTGGCAATTACATTACCAACTTCATCAATTTGAATATCTTCAAATCCTAAATCATCACACTTGTCTGCAAGAAATTCTGCCATTGGTTTTTCACTAAGAGATGGTGTATACAATCGCAATGCTTTCTCAAGCATCTTTGTTGCAAATCTTGGTGTTACTGTAAAATGAGTGTCCAATTCTTACTTCTCTACATTTAGTGCATAGTCTAACATTAGTGACGGAATGTCTACTTCGCATACTCTAACTGTGTTCTTGTATTCCGTTGTGTTGTTTACTTCGTGAACCACTAATCCTTTTTCTTCACTTTCCATCAAATCTACACCTACAATATCTCCTTGAACTGCATTTTTTGCTTTAATACACATTTCTTCCATTTCTTG
>JBHITY010000062.1:0-759 GCA_042138585.1 Candidatus Nitrosopumilus sp. | reverse complement strand
ATGTTAGTCTTCCAATGCTCAGAGTTACGGTAAATGGCTGCAACAATTTTGTCTCCAACCATGATTGCCCTGATATCTCTAGGTGGTCTTTTTACAAACTCTTCGAGATAATGTACTTGATAAATTGGATACATGTTTTCTCTGCTTTCAATAATTCCTTCAGCAGAATCTTTGTCATTTAATTTTGAGATTAGTCTGCCCCAACTTCCAACTGTTGGTTTGATTACTTTTGGATATCCTTGTGCATCTAATGCTTCAAGAGCTGCATCTTTTGAGAAAGCAACTGTTGCATCTGGTGTTGGAACTCCAGCTTTCTTTAGCAACATATGTGTGAATAATTTGTTTCCTGCAAAGATTCCCGTATTAAGACAATTAATTACTTTGACTCCCAACCCTTCAAGAGCTGCAGTTGAATGCAAGTTTCTGTAATAACTAACACATCTTTGTATAACTACACCATAATCTTCAGGTTTTTTTTCTAAATCTACTGCTAACTTCTTACAATCAACCATCTGGATGTTGATGTTCTTTTTCTTACCTGCTTCTAGTAGGCCTTTTTCTTCCCAACGGATGGTATCGTATAGAATCGTAACGTCAGGACTCACTGTCCCCAATCCTCGCCAACCGTTTGGGCAGGCTTTAGATCGAAACCGTCTGAACCTTTTGCTAATTCAAAACTTGCGCCACATTCCGGACATGTTACAATTTCTCCTTCAAGTGCATCACTTGGTATGGAAATATCTGCATCACATTCTTCAC
>JBHITY010000061.1:0-6105 GCA_042138585.1 Candidatus Nitrosopumilus sp. | reverse complement strand
CAACACACCAGAGAACTAATCACGAAGAGAAATGAAAATAACCTAAAAATTTTGCAAAGCAGAGATAAATCCACCAAAGACATGCTGTTCCAAAGACGTACGGATATGATTCAAATTCTAATCGAAGACAGTATTTTTTCAGAGGATGAATTCAATTCTGCCAATTTTAATCAACTAAATTTAAAAATATCAAAACACCAATCTGAAACTATTGGGAATTTAATGCAAAAGCAATTATCTGATGCTATAGAATTATTTAACGAACAGGAATTAGAAGCTAAACATTTACTTGAATCACAAAATAAATCTGCTCAGGAATTATTAATTAAACAAGAAAAACTAACCCTTACAGATGAAGAAAAATCTCTCAACATTACTGCTGCAAAATTATTATCTGAACAAAATAAAGAATCTGCAAATTTGTTAGTTAGACAAAATAAAGTTGCAGCAACTTTATTGGTTGAGCAAAACAAACAACTAACTGATCTTTGGATTAATCAGAATAATGAACTGTTAACTTCGGTGAAAAATTTCTTTATCGACACTAATTAATATGCTTTTAAAGATTTGAATCTAAATTTAAGGGATATTTTCTAGTATTCTTTAAGCAAATTACTTTAATGAAAATTGTAATACTTGGAAATACGGTTACCAACAACCCTAGATTCTAAAAAAAGTCCACTCGCCTTGTATAATCACACCAGAGGAAAAAGGTCGTTTTTTAAAATCAGAATTATTTTGTGCCTAATCATGCCTATAGGGGTGGTAATTGATTATGAAGCCTTTAAGCTAGTTCGACACGAACTCAGAAAATGAATTATAATTATTCAAAAAGAAAGAATATCGAAAAGGCCGTTGGGTATGGAGATACTACAAGACGAATAATCAAGAACTTACTAGATTTTTCGATCTTGAAGAAAATCTAGTAAAGAAAAAGGAACCTAAGTATTAAACTAGATTACAATAATTCTGATTTTATAATAACTTCATGCTTTTAATACAAAGAATAAACCATTACAATCCTGTCTCTTTTAGAAAAATTTCCCGAACAATTTACTCCTAGAGATATCCAAAAAGAGATCCTTACCGATATTGAGGAGCAATTCAATACTGGTTACAAGAAAATTGTTCTCTGCGCTCCAACTGGTGTTGGAAAATCTCTAGTTGGCGCAACTGTCTCAAAATTTTTTGATAGTTCGTTTACCATTACCGCTTCAAAACATCTTCAAGATCAGTATATCAAGGATATACCTTTTCTCAAACCAGTTAAAGGCAAACAAAATTTCCCTTGTTTGAAATTAATGTCTGCTGAAAAAGTGGATAATTCCAGACGAGCAATGAGATGGGGACTCACTTGTGAAAAAGGTGAATGCGTAGAGAGAACTAGTAAAAACGGCAAAGAAGTAATTGAAACTTGCAAATTCAAACCTACAATAAAACAAGTTGAAGAAAATACACAGGATTCCCAGTCATGTCATTACTATCTCCAAAAATATGAGGCATTAGTAGCAAAACACTCTCTTTGGAACTATCATGCATTTTTTCAAATAATGAAATTCAACAAGAAACTGTTTGAAGATTATTTGGATAGGAAGGTATCTGTTTTTGATGAGGCCCATAAAATTGAAGACCAAATAATTCAATTTGTAGGATTTGACATCTTTGCTGGACAAGTTGATGAGTGCAATTTGAATACTGACAAGTATGATTTCACTGATTTAGATTCCATGATATCTTTGACTGATGATATTGCATACTCTTATGCAAAAAAAATCAAAGACATCAAAGAAAGTCCTGCATTTGAAAATGATCCTGATTATGAATTAATTTCAAGATTAGAAAGACGTTATGATAGAGCAGCTCAGGCAAAAATTGACATTTCGTCTGACAAAGATAATTTTGTTGTAAATGATCCTGTTCGTGATTTGAATGGAAATTTTAGAACTATCTCTGTAAAACCAATTGACGTATCAAAATTTGCAAACGAGTTTTTTGAAACAGAATATCAAATTTTCATGTCTGCAACAATTGACAAGCAAAGCTTTTGTGAAAACATGGGTCTCAAAAAAGATGAAGTTGCTTTTGTAGATACTCCAAAATCCCCATTCCCAATTGAAAATAGAAACGTCGATTTGTTAAACATTAGACGATTAAGTTATGGTTCTACTGAAGAAGATGAATTAGAAGTTATCAAAACAATTGATCGAATTTTAGATGAGCATTCTAGTGAACGAGGATTGATTTTAACGTCTTCAATTCCAAGATGTCAAAAAATCCTAAGATACCTCTCTCCAAAAAATACTCGTAGAATTAGAATTTGCCATAGCAAAAACAAGGATGGTAAAACTCAGGATGAAGTAATTTCTGAACACGCATCAGATCCTACTGGTGTTTTACTCTCATCTTCTTTGTGGGAAGGAGTAGATCTTAAAGATGACCTTTCTCGTTTTCAGATTATAGCCAAGGTCCCATATCCTAACTATAAAGAAAAAAGAATAAAGGCCAAGATGGATAAATTTCCCCTTTGGTATACCTCTCAAACTTTAACAAAATTACTACAAGGATTTGGACGTTCTATTCGAAGTGAAGATGACTGGGCTAGGACATATGTCCTTGATACTGCAGCTAATAACGTGTTTTTCAAGGCACAACAAATGATTCCAAAATCATACTATGATGTTTTGGGATTAGATGAAACGTAATTGTATTCTGTTTGAAATGATAATTTCTAGTAGAACTAATTATCCATAGTGTTTTAATACTTGAATTTTGGTTCAGATTTGCCGTTAAAAGGTTTGTAGGCAAAACCAAGTTGGCAAAACACGGAATGAAAAACCTTCAAAAATTAAGAAAAATGGCTCTCGTTTCCCTAACTGAAATAAAAAAACTAAACAATGCATGTCAAGCATTATCTAAAGAGGAAAAAATTCGACATGTTGGAGTAATCAATCAACTTGGAAGATTAATTGCAGGCGGATTTAAAGATGGAGTAAAGCCACTTTTAGAACATGAAAAAATATCCATGATTTACATGCAAATGCAATTAGATTTTAAAATGAGAAAGGAGCTTGATGAAATTCTGGGCGAAATTGATTATATCTCGTCAAGGCGTAAAAATCAACTAATAATCAGCATCCCAATCAAAGACAATCTTGTCTTGATAACTGCCGAACCTGATGCAGATGACAAAAAAATAATTAAAAAAGCAGAAATGTTGTTTGATGACATCATTATTTCTACAATCTGATGCCTAATGGGACTAAAATTATTTAGAAAATCATCAAAAAAGCCAGGTGATTCACCTGGAAGTATCGTATATGTTGGAGAAAATAAAACTGAAAAAATTAAACTTCAATTAATTAATTTTCATGAGAAATCTGTTTTTGAAGAAGAAATAGATTCAGACAGGCTGTCTGTAATTGATGAAAAATCAGGTGTGTGCTGGCTAAATGTGACTGGAATTCATGATCCAAAACTAATCACAAAGATTGGATCTCATTTTGATATTCACAAATTAGTTTTAGAGGATGTAGCAAATACTAATCGCATTTCAAAAATCGAAGAATATTCTGATTCCATATATGTCATTTTGAAAATGTTCTACCTTGATTCCAATGATGAAATCAAGATGGAACACGTAAATTTGATTTTAAAGAAAAATTTGTTGATATCCTTTCAAGAATATGAAGACGATGTCTTTGAACCTGTTAGAAATAGAATTAGGGATGGAAGGAAAAAAATCCATGAGAGTAATTCTGATTATCTATTTTATGCACTAATTGACGCTGTAACTGATAATTATTTTGTAGTAATCAGAAAAATCATTGAAAAGATTGGCACATTAAAAAAATCAATCACTCACACTACCTCAAAAGATAGCTTAATTGTAATGGATTCTCTACAAGATGACCTTCTAGTAATTCACAATTCCATACAACCTTTAGAAAAGATTTTTTTGGATTTGAGCGAATATGAATCTGATTTGATTAATGAATCCAACTTAATTTATTTTAGAAACATCAATGACCACATTACTCAAATTTTATCTTCTTTGGATGTTGCAAAAGAAAAATTATCTTCACTAAATGATTATTATTTGTCAGTAGTATCTCACCGAACAAATGAAATAATGAAAACATTGGCGCTTGTGGCTACAATCTGTGTACCAATTACTGTTATTGCTGGTGTTTTTGGAATGAATTTTCAATACATGCCTGAATTATCATATCCGTACTCATATCCAATTGTATTGTCTTCTATGGGGGGTATTGGTATTGTTCTTTTTTCTTATTTTAAAAAGAAAAAATGGATTTAAAAATTACATAATATGGAAAAAAAATTCTCAGGAAAGAATAGCTAGGAGATCTTGCCTTTCTAATTTACTTTTATTCAATAGGTAATCAAAGATTGCTAGTTTGCATTTTCTTGAACATGTTGATTCTTTCTGAGAATGAAACATTTTGGAGCAGTGAATACAAATTTTTGTCATATGTATAGTTGCACATTTCTATATTTATCAAAGACTAGTGTTTTCAAACTAGTGGTAAATTATACAATTTCCTAATCTCTTTTACTTATTTTTTCAATAAAAACTTGCCATTCCTCATGAGTAACATTTGGAAGATGCTCTAGTTGTTTTGGATCTATTTCATCAGGATTTCCTAACTGTTCCTTAAATTTATCAAAGCAGATATGGCATACAGGAATTTTTTTTCTTATTTCTCCTTGCTCTTGGGCAGGAATGTAGTTAACAACAACACCATTTCTGCACATGACACACATTTTGTCTGCACAATTGACACAAAACCACCCTAGCTCAATTCCTTGCCTTTCTGCACGCTTCTTATTTTGCAAGTATTCTGAATAATCATCATTTGTGAATCTTTCAAGAACTTGATTTTTACAACTAGTGCATGTCATGGTTCTTGCAATCATATCCTGATATGGGAATTTACAATATAACAATCACACTGATTTTAAAATCTGTGGTGGATAATAGGGTCATTTTTTGTAAGTTTTTTGGGTATGGATTTGATTTTATGAATATTCAAAATTATTCAGTGTTTTAGTTATGTAAAATAATCTAATTCTAGAAATCATTTTCCGCCACCAAAAAATTGAAAGATCTGTCTTTTCTGATATATTGCAACTCCAACTAGAATCATCAAACCAACAACCAAGCTGACATATTCAGAAAAGTATTCTGCAGATACCTCCCATATTCCCCTCCAAAATAGTACCAGACCAACACCGGTCAATAGTAGCAAAAATGTTCTTTTGGTAAGGAACTTTTCTTTCAAAGTATGTACGAATCACTCCGGAAACATCTAGGAATTAAGGATATTGATTTCCAAGGAGTTTAGAACTTAAAGTCTTAAAACAGATTATTTTCTCTTTCTTCTATGGTGATAAGGTCTTTCACAGAACCCATACCTCAGATAAGATATCTAATTAAGAATAAACTTTGGGCCCAGGTACTTGTAGCATTATTTGTTGGGTTGTTGGTAGGCCTTGCACTAGGTCCCGAAACAGGATGGGTTGAAAAAGAAACTGCCGAAACCATAACCGATTGGCTATCAATTCCTGCAAATCTATTTCTAAAAATTATTCAGATGATCATAGTTCCTCTGATCTTTGCGTCTATTATCAGGGGTTTGACTTCATCAGGAAGTATTGAACAATTACAAAAAATTGGATTTGGAGTTGCTGTCTATTTTGTCATTACTACTGCAATTGCACTTACAATTGGAATAGCAATTGCAACTACAATTGAACCAGGAAATTTTATTGATAGTGACTTGATTAGAGAAAGTTTTGGAATTGAGAATTTAGAGCCAATTGAAAATTATGAACTCTCTATTCATGATATCCCACAAAGCATAGTCGGTTTGGTTCCAAGTAATCCACTTTCATCGTTTATGTCAGGAGAAATGCTAAGCATTATCATTTTTGCGTTGATTGTTGGTGTTGCAATGATTACATTACCTAGTAAAAGCTCAAGACCGATCCTTGATTTGTTAGAATCCATCCAAGATTTCACTATGAAGGTGGTATCTTGGGCAATGCGTCTTGCACCATTTGCAGCGTTTGGTCTTATGGCAGGAA
>JBHITY010000060.1:0-6134 GCA_042138585.1 Candidatus Nitrosopumilus sp. | reverse complement strand
TTCTTACTGTTTGTAAAGTGACCAACATAGGTTACTTTATCTTCTGCTTCTTTTATGAAATTTAGATTATATTCACACATTGTGTACGGTGGAGGAGAATCAGCAACAAGAATCTTTGATGCTTTTTGAATTTGTTTTGCAACAAATATCAAAGATGGATATAGATATGATCTGGAATTGTATAGTCTTGGTCTGAATTGATTTGTTATGAATAAGCTTGGTATGTTTCTATTCTTTGCTAAGATATTTGATCCCATATCTCCATCATTAATAACCAAATCAAATTTTTCTTTGTTGTAGAGCTTTCTTTCTTCTCTAAGATAATTTGCAATTTGTCTCACAAGAGGTGGGTTTTTTGAAATTGGCAATAACAAATTCATTAATGACATTGAAACACTTGGACCAAACTTGCCATCAATTGGTGTTGGCATTAAAATCTCATGAATCCTTTCTCTTTCATCTGGAAATTTTTTCAGTAATTTTTCATACACATGGTCTTTACTGGAGAAATGAACTTCAAAGTCTTCTTTGATATGATCTCCAAGAACCTCATTTAGCCTCATCATTCTTGAATAATGACCGCTTCCCCATGGGTAGATGAATTCTCCTATTTTGAGCACAATATTGCAACCAAATACGCTGTTTAAATTCTCAATGATTCTCTTCTAGTGAATCCAAAATATCATGCACATTGTTTGGTCCAGCCTGAATGGAAATCACTTTTCTTGTTTTAAGTGCATTTTCTACCTCTTTTTTTGCAAAAGAAGGAATTTCATCTGAACTAATAGTTGCAATACTTTCTAATTTCTTGATATTTCTCTCAAGACCAATCTCTTTTGCCTCATCAAACAGATTTGTGTCTACTCCAGCTAATGGAACTAGTGGAATCTTCTTTTTTGAAAATACTCGTTCTAGTGCATTATCTAGAAAATCTGATGAAAATATCTGTGGAGATATAGCTAATGACACACGTTTGATTGAAGACTGTAGCATTATTTCTACAACTGAATTTACATATGTTAGATAATTTTTTACTCCCTTTGGATTTATTTTTACATGGAAGAACTCTAATTCAATTTTCTCTTGAACTAGTCTAGGAATTATTTGGTTAAGCATTTTAGCTAGATTCATCAACTCTGATTTTTGTCGATAACAAACTATTACCTTTGTATCGTATCCTTGCTTTATGGTCTCATAACAAGAAACTGCAGACAATTCATCATATACTGCACAAATTGTTTTTTGACTTTGTGATTGATATGGAACACCACCCTTTCCTTTATCTGAAAAAATGCAGATGTATGCATTGTTCTTTGTAAGATATGTATACAACAACTTGTCATAATCTTGCTCTGTTCCTGGATGGGCTCCAAGATTAGATTTTTTTTCTATAATGCTTGATGTAGCAGCAATCTCTACATCTTTTAGAACAAATCCTTTTGATGTTCCTTCAACTTTGACTAGAAATTTTTCACCTTTTAGGAGTAAATTGCCTCCTACAGAAGTGATTTCAGAAACAATATCTTGGTAATTATTTTTTATCTGTCTTGCAATTGCAATCTCTTTGATTCCAAAAAGCATGTTAATTGCAGATGATGCAAACACTGGATCATTTGCATCAACTAGGATTATTTCTCCATCTCGCTTTACTGATTTGAACTCTTGATTTTTTATTTTGAGAATTTTTTTGATATTGGAAATTAACTGTGGAATTTTATTTTTAGAAAATATAGTTGGAAAAACTACAACATATGATGTTTCATTCATATTTTCTACTTGAAAATCTACTTGTTTATAATTTAGGACAAAAGTTCGGGTAATCAATATAAAACAAATACTTCAAGTGAATGTGTGACTAGATTTACGCAAGAACAAGTAGATGATCTTAACTCAAAGATAAAAACAGCCGAAGAAGCTCTTCAATGGGTATCTGATAATCTACATCCTAAGGTTGCAAAAGCTTCAAGCTTTGGTGCTGAAGATGCAGTTGTAATGGATATGATGTTAAAAATTAATCCAGAATTTAGATTCTTTACTTTGGATACAGGACGATTGCCTCAAGAGACATATGATATCATGGATGTCTTGAGAAAAAAATACAATATTACAATTGAAGTTCTATTCCCTGATACCAAAGAAGTTGAAGATATGGTAAGAGAAAAAGGACTAAACTTGTTCTATGAAAGTGTAGATAACAGAAAACTCTGCTGTGAAATCCGTAAAGTACATCCAATGAACAAAATGTTGAGTACACTTGATGGCTGGATAACTGGATTAAGACGAGAGCAGACCAAAATTAGAGAAGATGTTACAATGTTCCAACTTGACCATGGACACGGTGGAATCTTAAAGATTAACCCAATAATTGATTGGACATGGGATCAAATTCAAGAGCAGATCAAAAAATATGATTTACCATACAATAGCCTTCTTGACAAGGGATATCCTAGTATCGGATGTGAACCTTGTACTAGACCAATAAAACCTGGAGAAGACATTCGGGCAGGAAGATGGTGGTGGGAACAAGGAGAACACAAAGAGTGTGGCCTTCATATAGAGCGTAAAAGAGCAGATTAGTATGTCAGAAAACGATTCAATAAAACCACACGGTGGAGTACTAATTAACAGAATTACAAATGTTGATCCAACAGGATTATTCTCAATCTCAATTTCAGAAGACTTGGCAAATGATGTTGAAAATATTGCAGATGGTATCTTTAGCCCCTTGGAGGGATTTTTGGGTCAACAAGACTTTGAAAGTGTTATATCAAGAGGAAGACTAGCAAATGACCTTGCATGGACTATTCCTATCGTTTTAGATGTTGATGAAGAAACTGCCAATAAAATGAAAGATGCAGGAGACGTATTATTACAAAATCCAGATGGAATCGGTATTGCAGTATTGCATGTTGATGAAGTATTTTCCTTTGACAAGGAAAAAGCAGCCAAAGGAGTCTATGGCACTAATGATACATCTCACCCAGGTGTAGCATATACAATGTCAATGAAAGATTTCCTAGTTGGCGGGAAAATTGATTTTATTCAAAGACCAAATGATACTGAAATTAGAAAAAACAGACTAACTCCAAAACAAACAAGAGAAGCATTTGCACAAGCTGGATGGAAAACTATCTGTGCATTTCAAACTAGAAACCCTCCACATGTAGCACATGAGATGCTACAAAAGACATCAATTACAACAAGAGATGGAGTATTTGTAAATCCTGTAATTGGAAAGAAAAAGTCTGGTGACTTTGTTGATGAGGTAATTGTAAAATGTTATGAGACCATGATTGCACATTACTATCCAGAAAATAGATGTAAACTGGGAACTCTACATACCCAAATGAAATATGCAGGACCAAAAGAAGCAATTCATCATGCAATCATGAGACAAAACTATGGTTGCACTCATATCATTATTGGCAGAGACCATGCAGGAGTTGGAAAATTTTATGATCCAATGGCAGCACAAGAAATCTTTTCAGATTATCCTGAACTAGAGATTGCTCCAGTATTCTTCCCAGCATTCTTCTATTGTAGAAAATGTCTTACATACACAACTCCAAAGGCATGTCCACATGATAATGATGACAAAGAGCAAATCAGTGGAACTGCACTAAGAGAAATGATTCAAAACGGACAAGCACCTTCTCAATTTATCCTAAGACCTGAAGTTGCACAAGTAATTTTGGATCATCCAAAACCTTTTGTTGATTAGATATTTATTCAATCAAACTTGCACTAGCTCCATGAGATATCTATTTGCATTAATTTTACTTTCTGGAATTTTTACTACTCCTGCATTTGCTCAGGAAGTAAATCCTTCACTAATTATTAATGAAATTGAGATTCCTGCTGAAGAATTTAACAGAGTTTTACGAGATGCCCCTATTGTTCCTCTAGATGAAATTCATGCAGTAAGCTGGCAAGTTACAATTGATAACAATCTTCTCTATGCAAATCCAGATGGAAATGCTGTCTTTAGGCTCTATGATGCAAACAATGCAGATGAATTCATTGAGGTCGGTATGGGTTCAATTCCTGATAACAAGTTCTGGGTTGCAGTACAAACTCCAAAGGAAGGATACATTGTAGTTCATAGTGACTTGGAAAGAGGTTGGTATCCAGAAGCAAAATCAATCATCTCTTTTACAGATAGAGCAGGACTGACCGTAAATAATGGTGCAAGAATTGTCGTTACAAACTTGGATATTGGTGAGTTTGCAATTGGTTCTTACTCTGTACATGGAATGGAAGGCTCTACTGATCCTCCTGCAGTAAACTCTGGTAGCTTAATTATGGAATTTCTTTCTGGTGACCCATCAAAGAACGCATTTGCAATGTTTCCATTTTATGTTGCAGCAGGAATTGGCGTTATAGTCGGAGTGTTGTTTCTAACTAAGAAGCGTTCTTAGATTTGTAAAACTTGCAACTTTGCTTTATTTTGCATACATCACACATTGGTGATATTGGTTTGCAGATGTTTTGACCGTACATCACAAATGTATCATTAATGTCTATCCAAAATTTCTTGTCAATTTTTTTCATTAGTTCTTGTTCAGTATCTTCAGGATTCTTTGTTTCAACTAGTCCTAATCTATTTGAAATTCTATGAACATGAATGTCAACTGGAATTGCTGGTTTCTCAAATGCATAAACTAGTACACAATTTGCAGTCTTTCTTCCTACTCCTGGTAATTCCACCAAAGTATCCAAATCTTCAGGTACTTTGCCTTTGTATTTTGAATCAATTATCTTTGCAACTTCAATAATTCGTTTTGATTTTACGTGATAGAATCCAATTGATTTGATAATTTTTTCTACATCTTTTAGTTTGGCATTTGCGAGTTGCTTTGGATTTTTGTATTTTGAGAACAATACCTTGACTACTTTGGTTGTACTCTCATCTTTTGTTCTAGCAGAAAGTATGGTTCCAATCAAAATGCTAAATGGACCAGTCTCAGCATTATGAAGATCTCGCAGCGCAGTAATTCGTGGTGTAGTAACAGAATTCATCGTATCCATCATTTTGCTTAGAATTTTTTCTATTTTCATATGAAAAACTACGTACAAGTATTATATCTGTCAATCCAAATATTTCTCATTGGAACTAACTAGAGAAGAAGAATCTGCACTAAAAGGAGAACAGGGTGAAATTATGCAGATGGCATACAGAATTCTTGTTGCAACGGGTGAGGCAACAGATGCTGAAAAACTAGTCCCAATTGAATGGACTCATCTCTCAGGAGTAAATTATAACACAATTGGTGATGCAGGAGAAGAATTTCTTTCTTCAATTAGCAAAGATGCACGTGTCAAAGTCAAGACCACTCTAAATCCTATGGGATTTGATATTGATAATGTATCAAACTATGGATTAGATGAGAATTTTATCTCAAAACAACTATCCATTAGAAATTCATATGAAACAATGGGCGTTATTCCATCTTTTTCATGTATTCCTTACGAAATTTTTGATATTCCAAAAGATGGAACTCAAGTTGCATTTGCAGAAAGCAATGCTGCAATTCATGCAAATTCTTATGATAATTTGAAAACAAACAAGGAAAGTGCATTTAGTGCTCTAGCTAGTGCACTAACTGGAAAAAGCCCCTACTCTTCTTTACGAAAAGAAGATTCTCCAAATGTAACAATTAGAATGAAAGTAGACAATCCAAATGAACTGACATATGGAATGTTAGGATTTTTTGCAGGAAAAGTTGGAGATATCTCTGTAAATATTTCTGGCTTGGGTGAGATGGATAACCGTCAATGCAAGGCAATGTGTGGTGGAATGGGCACATCAGGCACATGTGCAAAATTTATCTTTGGAGAAGGTGATTCTGATACTGAAAAAATTGATTTTGATGAAAAAGCAATGCAAAATGTTCATGATGAGCTAAATACATCAGAGAAAGGTGACATCATCACACTTGGTAGTCCTCAGCTTGGTCTAGAAGAAATTTCAGAGCTTGCTGGAAAACTAAAGGGACGAACATTTGAGAAGCGATGTATGATATTTACTCCTAGAACTGTAAAGGAGCAAGCAAACAAAATTGGTTATACAAACGAATTGGAACGTGCAGGATGTGAAATTCTTTCAGATTGTTGTACTTGTCTTACTCCATTAA
>JBHITY010000059.1:0-6158 GCA_042138585.1 Candidatus Nitrosopumilus sp. | reverse complement strand
TGAGTTTCAACAAAGTTTACTTTTTCTAAAGTAGGAACAAATTTGAAAATATCTAATTGAATAAAGTGTTTCATGATTTGTAAACCATCTGCACGAAGAATTTCTTCAGGAACAGTAATGCTTACTTCTTTATCTTTCAAGTCAAATGAAATTTTTGTATCCTCTACAGGAAGTCTATTTTTTAGAATTCCATCAACTTTGTCATTTGGAGAATCAAGTGATTTGAGAACGTTTACATCAAAAAGAATTGTTTTTCCTGCATATCGGTGATTGTAATCAATCTGAACCCTTCCTGAACCAATAAAACGAATTATTCCACGTTTGTTATCAACTTCAATTGTATCACCAACAGAAACTTTCTCTGCATCTTCACCTAATTTTCTAATTGGAATCATTCTGACTTTGCCAGAATCTCTTTCACCAAAACCTTTGTCAGGTGTAACTTCAACTGTAAGTTTGTCACCAGCAGTTGTTTTTGCAAGAGCCTCATCAAGTCCTTTTAGAACTGGATATGAAACTTCACCAATAGAAACTAGTTTTGGTTGATACTTGACATTTGGCTCATGAATAGAATATTTTTTTGCATCCTCTTCAAGAGTTGTGTCAAATACTTCTTCACTATCTTTGACCTTTGCTGTATAATCAACTAGGATTAGTGAACCTTTATCGAAAGTCAATGTGATCGGTCTCGAATTTCCTTATATTAAGTTAACAGGGTTTTAGAGAGCTTTTAGTTTTTCTTCAGCGACTTTGAGTCCTGCTTGTGGATCTGTATCATATCCCATCATTGCCAATGTTGAAGCAATTCCAGAAATTGCTCTCATAACATGATATTGATTTACTTCACCCATGCATCCAACTCGGAAAACTTTACCTTTGAGATTTCCAAATCCACCTGCAACAAGAATTCTAAATTTCTTAGCAAGTGTATCGCGGAAAATTTTGTCTTCTAATCCATCTAAGTAGTTTAATGCAATTACAACGGTTGAACGAGAATTTTCATCAGCAAATGGTGTTAATCCAATTGCAGACAATCCAGAGTATAAGGCATCAGAACAAACTCTATGACGATGGATTCTCTGCTCCATGCCCTCTTCTAAAATAATTCTCATTGCTTCTCTGTAAGCATAAAGAACTGGTAATGCAGGAGTAAATGGAGTATGTTTTGCTTCATCATAATACTTGAAGTATCTTGGTAAATTGAAATACATTGTATTTGGAGGATTATCTTCCATGTATTTTCTAGTTCTTTGATTGATACAGATTGGTGAGATACCTGGAGGACATGCAAATGCTTTTTGTGCACCAGTCATTGCAATATCAATTCCCCATTTGTCCATGTGAAGTTCTTCACCACCAACAATTGAAACGCCATCTAAAACATAGTAGGAATCATTTCTAGAAGTGAGATCCTTAATTTTATCAAGATAATTTAACATGGTTCCAGTAGAAGTCTCATTCCATACACAATAGAATGCCTTTACATCTTTATTATTATCAAATGCTTCTTTGATTTGATCATAAGTAGCATTAACACCTGGTTCAGTTTCAACTCTAATTGCTTCTCCACCTGCCCATTCAATTTGTTGAGCTAGACGACCACTAAATTCTCCATTTACTGGAATGATTACTTTGTCACCTTTTTTTACTAAATTGACAACAGAGCATTCTGTGGCTCCAGTACCAGAAGCAGATAAACATACTGCATCTCCTTCTGTTTCAAAAATTTTCTTTGTATTATTGACACATTCCTCATAAAGTTCTACAAAATCATCACTACGGTGATTAATTGAAGGGGTAATCATAGCACGAGTAACTCGTTCAGGGACATTTGTTGGTCCTGGTAGCATTACTAAATATTCCAAATATTATCTCCAGAGAGAGTTTTTGATGAGGCTTATTTATAATTAAAGAATTTTCAGTCGATCTTTTGTATTTGATTTTTCTAAAAAATTTCTAGTTCCTAAAGGTACAAGATGTTCCCATTTCTGATCGCTAATAATCAAATCCCTAACATTTGTTCCGGATAATTCGTTTCTTTTCAAAAAAGGGATTGGGATTACTTGTACATCTCGTTTTGAATACAAATGATTTGTCAGTTCATCATTTGAAAAGATAATATCGAATTGTGGAACTATAGTATCTATTTTTTCAATCCATTTTACATGATTATCCAAGTCAGGAATAAAGTAGATTGTAATTTTTTCTTTCATGGATTCATCTATTGAAGATAGAATCATTTCTTTACGCTCTTCAGCTGAAAAAGGATTGTTCTTTTCGGTAGGCTTGTTAGAACTGCCCAAACCCAGCCACAAATTATCAACTTTTGATAAAGCAAATCTCAGTGCTTCAAGATGACCTAAATGGAAAGGTTGGAATCGTCCTATTAGCAATCCATTCATACAAAATAATAGAAAATTTCTTTTTTAAAAAACTATCATAAGGAGTCCAAAGAAGAAGAAATCATGGATTTTTTAAAAATTAATGGAGCGTATGGTGAAGGAGGAGGACAAATTATTCGTTCTGCAATTACTATTTCATGTATTACAAAAAAACCAATTCATATTGAAAATATTAGAAAGAATCGAAAAGTTCCTGGATTAAAACCACAACATATCACAGCTATCAAAATCCTCAAAAAAATTTCAGATTCTAAAGTTATTGGTGATCAAATAGGTTCTACAGAACTAAAATTTATTCCAGGGGAAATTCAAAATTCAAAATTAGTTGAAGATGTAGGAACAGCAGGAAGTATTTCATTAATTTTACAGGTTTTAATTCCAATAGTTGCAATCTCACAAAAGAAGCTTGAACTTACTATCAAAGGCGGTACAGATGTACAGTGGAGCCCAACAATGTTCTATACACAACATGTTTTGAGAGAAGTATATTCGAGAATGGGAATTAATTTTTCATTTGAGTTAAGAAAGAGAGGATATTATCCAAAAGGAAATGGTGAAATCAGTTTAGAAATTTATCCATCAGAAGTTAAACCCATTTCATTAACAAAAAGAAAAACAAATCAGGGAAAAATTTTATGTACATTTTCAAAAATATCAAATGAAAAAATTGAAAATCAAGTAAAAAGAATTAAAGAAAAACTAGAAAATGAAAATTTTGTTGTTGATGTAGAGATCAAGGAAGAAGATGCATTAGACTCTGGTGCGTCTTTGCTACTTTACAGTATTGATGAGAGTTCAATAATAGGAATTGACGCACTATTTGATAAAAAAATACAAAGTTTTAATATAGATCTTGATAGATTTTCTAAAAATCTATCAGTAGATGAGAATTTTGCGGACATGATTGTAGTTCCAGCAAGTTTGGCTAAAGGTAAAACAACATTTCAGGTAAAAAAAATTACAAAACATTTAGAAACTAACTTGTTTGTAACATCGAAAATATCAGGTTGTAAATATGGTGTTGGAAAATTACCTGATGGTTTTGAAGTAATTATTGAAGGAATATCATACTCCGGCATCAAGTAATGCTGCAAAGAACAATATTGCTATAGATAAGACTACAGTAATTTCTCCAAGGATTATGATTTTCTTTCTTAATTTTTGAATTTGATGTTCAGGCATTTGGTTTGACATTATTTTGTCTTCAACATCTTTTCGAATTACTCTAACATGAACAAGATATGTAATAATTAATGCAATCACAAGTAGTATTTTGATAATAAGAAAAGTTCCGTAACTTGTTGCAACAAGAAGATCTGGTTTACTTAGCAATACGTGTGAACTATACAATCCTGTTGCCATCAAAATAATCAATGAAGGAACAGCTACTTTGTTAAAGCGTCTTCCAACACGAATCATTATTTGCATTCTTTCTTCAACAGAATTTGTCATAGTTTTGAGAAGTGGAGAAAAAACTATTCCAATGAATAATGAACCACCTACCCAAATTGCAGCTGCAACAAGATGAATCCATGTGAGAATTGCTTGTTCTAATGCTGCCATAGTTTATCATATTTTGAATGAAATATTATGTATTTGGATCTTGACAACCTTTTTTAGTTGTACGTAATTTGATAGAATGAAATGGCACTTCAGAGTAGAATGACAGTTTATGTTGCAATAGTAGGAGTTCTTGCCTTAATGGGAGCAATTGTTTTCTATGCTAGCTTAGATAATGCTCAGTTAGAACAAGCTGAAATTGAATTGTTTAGTGTTGAATTGATTAATGTAGATAATGTAAATAATCAAGCAAAGTTTGATGTTACATTTCTTGTAAAAAATCCAAGTGACAAAGCATTTACAGTTGGAGTTATTGATTATCAACTTTTTACTGATGGAATTGAATTAGGTTCAGGTCAATATTCTGCAATGGATGTTGCATTACCAGGAAGAGCAGTATTTTCTTCAGGGGATCAAATTCCATTGAATAGCATTTTTGTATTAACAAAATCAGAAATTAATCCAGAAATTTACGAAGATATGATAAATGAAAGAATCAATAGTTTTTCTGCTGAGGGAATTCTTACCACTCAGACTTCATGGAGTACTATTGATAAAGAATTCAGTACTGGTTTTTAATTAAAAAGTGGGCCGAGAGAGATTCGAACTCACGATCACCGCCGTGTCGAGGCGGTATCCTAACCAGCTAGACTACCGGCCCATTGAAATACAAAACTAAATTGTGGCATTATTAACGTTTAACAAAAGAAAGGATGAATAAAAAGAAGAAAGGCGTGAATTAGTTGGAAGATAATTTTACTGAAGAAGAAAAAAGAGGATTCTACAAGGCAATTTATTCAAGAAGAGACGTAAGATCTCATTTTACATCAAAACCTATAGAAGATGAGGTTCTCTCAAAAATTCTTCATGCAGCACATCACGCTCCATCTGTAGGATTCTCACAACCATGGAATTTCATTTTGGTAAAAGATATTGATACAAAAAAGAAGATTAAAGCATCATTTGAAGAGGAGAAGAATCGTTCATCACAATTAGTAGAAGAACCAAAGAGATCAAAGTATCTTTCATTCAAACTAGAAGGAATTTTAGAATCTCCAGTCAATTTGTGCGTAACATATGATCCATCAAAATTTGGTCCATTTGTGATAGGAAGATCTAGCATACCAGAAGCAGGATTGTATAGTGTATGCTGTGCAATTCAGAATTTATGGTTAGCAGCTAGGACAGAAGGAGTTGGTCTTGGATGGGTAAGTATTCTATCAAATGAAACACTCAAAGAAAATTTGGAATTACCTGAACATGTTGTTCCTGTAGCGTATTTGTGTCTAGGATATGTAGATAACTTTGCAGAAAAACCAGATCTTGAAACTGCTGGTTGGTTACCAAGACTTGAGTTAAAAGATGTAGTATACTTTGAAAAATGGAATGATCAACAAAATGAAAGTTGGCAAAGTATTCAAAAAATGATCAAAGAAAATCTTGATACTCTTAAATAATTAAGAATGTTTTTTTTTCTGGGCTTGTGGCGCAGAGTCAATTTGACGCGAAACATGGATAGCGTGGTAGCCTCCTAAGTTACAGGTCGAGGGATCGAAGCCCTCCAAGCCCGTTTCATTCTTTTTATCGAAATTTAAATAGAAAGACAAATGGTTTGAGATATGAAAGTTGTAATAATATCTGGTAGTCCAAGAAGAAATGGAAACACTCAGATTTTAATGAAATATGTTTACGAATATACCAAATCAAAAAATCATGATGTAAAATTTATCAATCTGTCTGAAGGTCAGATTGAGTGCTACAGAGGTCCTGATGAAGAATATAATCAGACTACGAAGGATGCTGCTCAAGATATTATGGATGCAGATGTATGGTTGATTGGCTCACCAATTTACAATTCATTTTTCAGTGCTGGGCTCAAAAATTTGTTTGAATATGTCAATTACAAAGAGACTGAAGGAAAAGTTGCTGGAATGGCAATTTTGGCTGCAGGTAATATAGGATTTATTGATGTTCAAACATTAATCACTCAATTATTATCATATTTTCGAGTAATCACAAACCCAAAGGCTGTTTTTCTAACTACAGAAGCAATAACTGAAAATAATCTTTCAGAAGATGGACAAACTAGACTTAGAGAAATGGTTGATGAAACTTTGAAAATAGCAGAAAGACTAGAAGATTAGTCAAATGTATTTTTAAAAAATTTACAAATTCTAGAATATGAAAATTTTCAGT
>JBHITY010000058.1:0-6171 GCA_042138585.1 Candidatus Nitrosopumilus sp. | reverse complement strand
GAAAATAGAGATTATTTTGAATTTGTAATTAGATGGGTAAGAAAACCACTTCCAGGTAGAGTTACAACAGAATTGTTCTATGCAAGTGTAGGTGATGAAGTTTGGTTAGGGGATCCAAGTGGAACAGCATTACAAATTAGTGATGTATTACCAAATGGACAAGAGGATAAGAGAAGAGTAATTTGTGTTGGTGGAGGTACTGGAATTGCACCATTTGTTGCTTTTGCAAAACATTTCCACGATACAAATGACAAAAGAGAAGTTGTTGTTTTACATGGTGCAAGTTATGTTGATGAATTAAGTTACAAACGTCTCTTTACAGATTTGGAGAATGAAAGTGAAAAAAGAGGAAGAGATCAATGGAATTTTAGATACAGAGCAGCTATTAGCAGACCAAAAGAATTTTTCAATAGATCATGGAATGGTCACGTAGGCAGAGTTGAATCATTCTTTGCACCTGATAAAAAAACCGGATTATCACCTGTAGAAGAGATGGTGGGAGAAAAAATTACTCCTGAAAATACAATCATCTACATTTGTGGTTATCAAGGAACCATAGATGGAGTAATTGATTCTCTAGGACCCCAAGGATTTGTTACAGAACATGAAAAGAAGCCAGACGGAAGTTTTGGAATCAAGTTTGAATCATACGGGTAGAAAACAGGAATTCAAGTTTTATTTTAAGATCTTTTACCACGATGCCAAGATTACCTGTGGATTTTTATAGTGAGACTTTTTTTTCAAAAGTATGACAGAACTCAAATGTAGAGATTACGGTTTTGAGTGTGATTTTGTAGCTAATGGAGAGACAGAACAAGTTATTGAAAACTTTAGAAATCACACTGAAGAAGAACATGGAATTGATTATTCTAAAGAAGCAATTATGCAATTTCTATTGAGAAAACAGGGTCTTTAAGAAAATTAATTTTCTAATTTTTGCATTCTAACTGACAATACAGGAAGTTCTTTGTCTATAATTTTTTCAACTGCAGGAACAATACCTTTTCTAGCTTTAACACTTTCTTCATAGAGTTCAGCAATTTGATCTCTAAACAATAATTTGATTCCTGGAAGAGAGGTAATATCCTCATTTACGGCTCTTGGCTCTGAGATATCCATGATCAGAGTACCTTTCTTCTTTTCTTCCATAACTAGTCTAATTCTTTCATGAGTGATTATGAAATAGTCTGCAGTTGTTGCAACAAATACTATATCATATTTGTCTAAACCTGCTAAAGCATCTTCAAAGTTTACAGGAGTTCCACCAACAACTGTTGAAAAACCAGTAGCCCTATCAAGAGTTCTGCTTGCAACATCATAAGGAACTTCTTTCTTGTTGAGAGTCTTTGCAACCTGTGCTGCAGATTCACCAGTTCCCATCAACAATACCTTCTTTTTAGCATCTAAACCAGCTTTTTCATCAACCAGTTTTACTGCAATATCACCAAGAGAGATAACATCTTTCTCAATTCCAGTGGCATCTCTCATTTTTGTGGCGAGACGGATAACACTTTCAAATAATTTGTTCAAAATCTTCCCTGAAGTTCCTGCTTGTTTTGCTTTTTCAAGGGATTGAACAATTTCTTCATATACTTCTCTTTTACCTACAACAAAAGAATCAAGTCCTGCGGCTAAACGCAACAAATGAAGATAAACGTCATTGCCTTTGTAGACTTCAATTGTTTGATCAAAATGATCAATATCTATTTGTTCTAAAGAAGATAATGATACCCAAGTGTCTTTGACTTGATTTAAGATAAGTCCTTTTGCTTCATCTCTTCTTGCATCTGGAGAATCTTCATCTTCAACATTACTTACCGTAAATATTTCAACTCTACTTGCAGTTTGAATAATTATACATTCATCAACACCTGGAATTTTTTTGAATTCCTCACATGCAGCAGACACATCTTTGAATTCAAATTTGGACAAAGAGTGTATCGGTACGTTTTTGAAAGTCACTCTTGCATTCATTACATCAAAACTAACGTTACCCAAAGCACATCATCCTCATTTAGCTGCTATTTTGTCTCTACCACCGTGAGCTGTTCTAAACACGTTCATACCAATAAAGTAATTTTCATGTAATGATTCTAAATAAGTAATTTCATCTTCTAAATCTTTGATTTCTTTTTCAGTTGCATCAGGATCACTCTTTAATGTTTCAAGTTTTAATTTTGTAACTTCTAAAATTTCAGCCACACCTCTTTCATAATTTGATTTGCCCTCAAATTCTGGACTAAGTACATGTTGAGGTTCATATGCAGGAGTTTGATCCTGTGGAGTTTCTGCTTTCAATGTAAGTGACTCTTGTTGTTCAGCAGTAAGAATTGGTCGTGGGAAACGATCCTCTTTTTCTAACCAAAATTCAGGTTCTCCCATTTCACGTCTAAAGATTTCCTCACCTTGGCGCTTGAAAGTATAATCAGGTGCTTTTGCAGCATCTGCCTTTACTTCAGCAGCAATTGCTTTGTATTCTTCTTCAGCAGCAGCTTCAGCTTCAGCTTTTGCTGCTTGTGCTTTTGCAAGAGCTTCTTTTACAGCATTTTCAGCTTCTTCTGCGGCCTTTGCTGCAGCTTCTGCTTTTGCTGTTGCTTCAGATGCTTGTTTTGCCTCTTCAACAGCTTTTGCAGCTTCTGCTTTTGCAGTATCTTCAGCAGATGGTTTCTCTGATGCAGAATCTTCAGCAGGTTTTGCTTCTACTTCAGATTCTTTTTTCTCTTCAGACAACAAAATAATCAAAAATTTGCCTGAATTTTAATATTCTTGTGACAAAGACTACAAATCATTAGTTTTTACATCGATAAATCACGAAAAAACAATTGTGATCGGTTTGAAAGTAATTAAATCAAAATAATGGCGCCCTCGGCGGGATTTGAACACGCGTCTCAGCCGTGACAGGGCCGAATTCTAGACCGGGCTATACTACAAGGGCACAAGTTCATTGAATCAAATTGCCAGATTAAAAGTTTCTGTCACAACAATAAATTTTGTAAAAGACTAAATTATACACGTAAAGCATTTTTCGCGAGGGTCTATGGCGCAGCCAGGTAGCGCACCGGACTTTTAATCCGGTTGTCAAGGGTCCGAATCCCTTTAGACCCGCTACTTTTCTTTTTCATCAAATTATTTCGTCAATTTGTTTTTTCAAATCTTCAAGAGAAGAATTGATTTTATTTTCTCTATGAGTAAGATCAGTTCTAAAATCATTAATTTTTTTGAGTCTATCTGAAATCATTCGTTTTTGTTCATCATATCCTGAAGAACCATATGATTTTCTCTCCTTTAGAGAGGATACTACAGTTATAGAAGAAATGATTTCTGAGACTAGTTTAGGATCAACTTTGGTTTCAGCCACAGATTTTTTGATATCAGATGAAGTAAGTTTTGAAATTGGTTTTTTTGATAAATGTGCCAATTGTGTTAAAGAGCCAGCAATTTGATGGGTTACACGGAATGGTATTCCTTCTTTAACTAATTTTTCTGCAATATCTAATGCAATAAGATTACTAGACTCTGTCACTTTTTTCATTTGTTTTTCATTTACTTTCAAAGTAAGAAGCATTGATTTGAAAATCAAAAGTGCATTAATTGAAATTTTTGACGTAGACCAAATTGAAGATTTTATCTGTTGCAAATCACGTCCATAACCAGAAGCCAATCCTTTCACGGTAGTTAAAATTGCAGTAAGATTTCCAATTACCTCAGCTGTCTTTCCACGAGTAAGTTCTAAAATATCAGGATTTTTCTTTTGAGGCATTACACTTGAAGGAGAGGTAAATTCATCAGCTAATTCAATAAAAGAAAATTCAGAGGTGGACCAAATTACAAAGTCTTCAGCAATTTTACTTAGGTTAGTCATCAAAATGGAGATCATTGAGACATACTCTGCCACAAAGTCACGTGTACTTGTTGCATCAATTGAATTTTCAACTACATCATCGAATCCTAGCATCTTTGCAGTACTGTGTCTATCAATTGGAATACTTGTTCCGCCAACAGGCCCTGCTCCCAATGGACTTTGGTTAATTCGTTCAAATGTTCCATAGAGTCTTTGAAAGTCTCTTGACAAGGCATCTGCATGTGCAAGAAGGTAATGAGAAAACAGACCAGCTTGAGCTTGTTGAAGATGAGTATAAAGTGGCATGATGGTTTTTTGGTGATTTTTAGCCACAGAAACTAGTGCTTCAATAGTATCTAACAGACAATTACAGATAATGTTAATGTCATCTCTAATTTTCATTCGAATATCTAAAACAACTTGATCATTTCTTGAACGTGCAGTGTGCATTTTACCGCCACTTTCCATTCCAGCTCTTTTGATAACTAGTGCTTCAATTAATTCATGAATATCTTCAGCACCAGATGATGAATCAAATGTTTCATCTTTTAAGATCTCTAAAGAAGAAAGAATCTTTTTTGCATCATTTTTTGTGATTATATTTTGTTGATATAACATCAAAACATGAGCTTGACTTCCAACAATGTCATAAAAGGCAATTGCAGCATCATCATCAATGGATGAAACATAATCTAAAGTGATATCACTCAAATCATTTCCAAGACGTGAACGATACATTACCTAAGGTTCTAGAATGGTTATATATAGCATCGACGCTTTTGCCCACATGAGTCAAGATATCAAACAGCTTCGAGTAAAACTATTCGACGAGTTATCAAAGATTGTAGATCCAGAAATTAACACATCAATTGTAGAACTAGAATTAATTGATGAAGTTGATATCAATGGTAGCGATGTTAAAGTTGATTTGCACTTAACAAGTCCATTCTGTCCAGCTGTGTTTGGTTTTAAAATTTGTCAAGACATACATGACAATCTTTTGAAAGTGGATGGAGTTGATGATGTTAAGGTGAATGTATCAAATCACTTTATGGCAGAGCAGATTAACAATCAAGTTAACAATAGTCCAAATCCAAAAAAGCTTGGTTAACTTCTAAAACCTAGCATATATCCTCTAAGAAGTTGAATTCCCATAGCGGGGTCAACACCTTTTGGACATACTTGGCTACAAGAACCTGCAAAGTGACATCTCCAAATTCCATGTGAGTCATCAATGATTTTTAGTCTGGAATCTTTTCCTTTATCTCTGCTATCAGCCACATAACGATAGGCTTGAGCAAGAGCTTGTGGTCCAACAAATGAAGAATCAGTAGCCATAGTTGGACATGCTGAATTACACAATCCACATTTGATACAATTTGCAAATTGGATGTATTGTTCTAATTCTTCAGGAGATTGTAGGAATTCTTTTGCATCAGATTCTAATTCAGTATCATCTCTATCAAGATAAGGTTTGATTTTGTGATGAGTATCAAATAATCTTTCAAACTTTACTGCCAAATCACGAATAATTGGGAAGTTGTTCATAGGTTCTACAGTTACAACATTTGAGTCAAGTTCACTAATTTTTGTAAAGCATGCAAGTCTTGGTTTTCCATTAATTATCATTCCACATGATCCACATGTTGCTTGTCTGCATGAATAACGGACAGCAACTGAATGATCAAAGTGTTTCTTTACATCAAGAATTGCTTCAAGTACTGTAGTCCATTTCTCATATGGAACAGTAAATTCCATGAATCGTCTTTCACTATCTTTTTCAGGGTTGTATCTTGCGATTCTAAGAGTGATTGACTGAGAAGATTGTTCATCTGCAATACTAGAAACTTGTGCCATCTCTATACCATCCCCATGTTAGTCATAATAATTGTTCGGGAGCCATAAGCAATTAATCCAAACATTGCAGCAAGGCATCCATATGAAACTGCTTTTTCATATACTCGTCCTTGTTTGAGTTCTAGTAAGATCACTCTTAATCCATTAAATCCATGAATTGAAAGCAAAACTAAGATCAATTCCAACATTATAGCATAAGGAATGAATTTGTAATTTGCAAGGACTGTTTCATATTCTAAGGAATCAGCAAAATTCATAGTCATACGCATAAGTATGTGAACTGCCACCAAAGCAACTGCTGCCAAAGCAGTTCCATAGTGGATTTTCATTATTGTGCTTTCTCTCATATTACTCACCAAACATTACGGCCATACCGTACATGAAAGCAATTGCTGCAAGAATAATAGCTGAATAGATTCCTATCTTATGTCTATAATTTTGAGATGCTGGATCATAGGGATAATCAGGTCTTG
>JBHITY010000057.1:0-6220 GCA_042138585.1 Candidatus Nitrosopumilus sp. | reverse complement strand
TCAAAACTGCAATTAATCAAACTGTAACTGATAAAAAAATTGGAATTGCATTTTCAGGTGGTGTTGACAGCACACTAGTATCAAAAATTTGCAAGGACATGGATTATGATATTACTCTACTTACAATTGGATTTGCTGAATCCCATGACATCCTGTTTGCAAAAGAAGTAAATGAACAGTTGAACTATCCTCATCATATTTTAGAGATTGATCCCCAAGACTTTCCAACAATACCCTCAGAGATTAATGAAAAAATAAAGACTGACAATCTCTCATGGAATGAAAACTGTATTGCATTTCATTACGTATCAAAGCTTGCACAAAGCTTGGGGATTAGTACAGTAGTTACTGCAAACGGAATTGATGAGCTATTTTGTGGGTATAATGCCTATAGAGAGGCATATTCTGGTGGAGAATCTAAAATCCAAGAAGTCATGGATGCAAAACTCGACAACGAACTCAAAATGATGAAGGCAGTCAACATGATTGCATCAGAATTTGGCGTACAAATCCTACAACCATTACTGTCTCCAGATTTCATCAATTATGCAAAGACCGTTCCAATTGAAGACAAAATTACTGATTCTGAAGACATGTATCGCAAACACATGATACGAAATCTAGCAAAACAAGTCGGTGTCCCTGAAGTTTCATACAACAAAAGAAAGAAGGCACTGCAGTATGGTTCTAAAATTCACAAAACACTGCTAAAGACTAGGGTTTGATTTAGCAAGGAGCCTTTTCACCTTTCTAGTGTAAAATAGATATTGTGTTTTAATTGATGTTTGATGGTAACATGACAACAATTTCCTATTCAAAATTATCTCAAGACATGTTTTGGAAGCTCAAAGTCCTCACATTTGCTTCTGGTACTATTGTCATGGCATTAGAAATTGCAACAAGTAGAATTCTTACTCCTGTATTTGGAAGTACAATCTACACCTGGGGAAGCTTGATTGGAGTAATCTTGAGCGGTTTGAGCTTGGGTTATTACTTGGGTGGACGTATTGCTGATGACCATCCAAACTTTGAGAAGATTTGCGGAATTGTATTTTCTGTAGGTCTCTTTATTGTTGGAATTCCGTTTTTTGCATCCTCTGTTGTAGACTTTTCGCTGGCAATAATGCCTGTTTCACAATTCACACCATTGCTTGCGACCTTTTTGCTGTTGATGCTTCCGTCTGTACTGCTTGGATTTGTTTCTCCTTATGTCATCAAACTTGGCACAAAATCACTACAAAAAGTTGGAAACATCTCAGGCAATCTCTATTCGATTGCAACTGTAGGTAGTATCTTTGGAACATTTGTTACTGTTTTTGTTTTGATTCCCAATGTAACAGTAAACCAGATAATTTTTGGATTAGGAATTGCGTTAATTGGCAGTTCTCTAATTGGTCTTAAAATTTCTCCAAAACTTATTGCACTAGGAATTTTGGTAATTTTGATTGTTCCTTGGTCTTCCCTTTCTGTAAATACAATATCTCATAATGGAACTCTTATCTTCGAAAAAGAGACCATGTTTAGCCACTTGGATGTGATAGAATATGCCGATAACAGAAGTCTGTACCTTGATGGCATGCGACACAGTTCCATGAACATGCGTGACCCTCTAGACTTGGTGATAGATTATACAGAATATTTTCATCTGGGTATGATGTTTAATCCTGGAGCTAAAGATATTTTGTTTGTAGGTGGCGGCGGTTTTTCAGGACCGAAAAATTTTCTGGCATTGTACCCTGACACAAAAATTGATGTAATTGAGATTGATCCTGACGTGATTGATGTTGCAAAGACCTACTTTAACCTAGAAGCAAATCCCAGACTGCAGATATTCAATGATGATGCAAGAAAACATCTCTCGATGTTTGATAAAAAATATGATGTAATAATCTTGGATGCATATGCAACAAACTATGTCCCATACCATTTGATGACTCATGAATTCTTTCAATTGCTTGAAAAAAGACTAGAACCTAATGGCGTTATTGTCTCAAATCTACTGGGCTCAATTGAGGGTAGTCATTCTGCTCTAGTAAGATCAGTATACAAAACAATGCAAGAGACATTCCCTGTTTCATACGTCTTTCCAACTGAAGAAAAACCCGTATTTCTTCAAAATATTATGGTAGTTTCATCAAACCAGCCCTATGAGTTTGATAGATTGCTCCTTTTGGAAAAATCAAAGAACAGTCCTATTGACTATTTGAGTGATGAATTGAGCAGAGAAGAGCACTTCTACACAGGAATTATTGAAACATCTGATGTGCCATTTCTGACTGATCAATTCAATCCTTCAGAGGTCCTGATTAATCCTATTACAAAGAAGCCATACGTGCAAGAACTTCAAGAAAATGAAATTGAAGATAAAGAACACTTAGAGTATTCTATGAATTTGATATTGGGATTTGCTCTGATTGGAGTGTCTCTAATCTGGTTGTCATATTTCAAAAAGAGAATTTGGAACTAGTTTCTACTATAGAACGTATTGAAATCTAGTCTAAAGGAATTTCTTTACTGTCTTATGAACAGACTGGTTTACGTTGCTGATAATTTTAGGTGATGCACCCAAGTGTTTTTCAGGTGAGAATATTGCATCAATCTCTTTTTCAGTTAATTTGGATGTGAATGCCTTGTCGTTTTTGATTGCATCCTTGTAGAACATTCCCTTGTCGTTTGCCAAAAATGCAACACGTTGCACATCTCTGTATGCAACAAATCTAGGAACTCCTTTCTTGATTAGTGCTTCCAACACAAATTCAGCAAAGATTTGTCCCTTTGTGATGTAGAGGTTATCTACAATTCTCTTCTCATTGACTAGCAGATTTGAAACAATTCTAGTCATGGTTTCAAGCATCTCATCAACTAGAATGGATACTGTAGGAATTACAAATCGCTCGTTAGCTGAATTGGAAAGATCACGCTCGTGCCATAAAGGAATATTCTCAAATGATACTGCAACTTGACTTCTAACTAGTTTAGATAATGATGATACACGCTCACTTTTGATTGGATTTCTCTTTACAGGAACTGCACTGCTTCCCATCTGTCCTTTCTTGAATTGTTCAGCAACCTCACCGATTTCTGTTCTCTGCAAGTTTCTAATCTCAATTGCAATCTTCTCCAATGTTGCACCAATCAATGCAAGCTCAAAGACATACTCGGCATATCTCTCCCTTGGAACAACCTGAGTTGTAACTTCAGCTGGATACAATTTCAATCTCTTTGCAGCTCTTCTCTGAACTTCAAGTGACTTTGCACCCATCAGAGAACCTGTTCCAACAACACCTAGTGTCTTGCAAATCAAAATTCTCTTCTTGATTTCCTCAATTCTCTCAACGTGCTTTGCCATTTCAGCTGCCCAGTTTGCAAATTTTAATCCAAATGAAATGATACTGGCATGTTGTCCGTGTGTTCTTCCAACTGCTGGAATTTTAGAATGCTTTACTGCTTTTTTTGCCAGAATTGATGCAATCTTTGCAACCTTTGGTTCTATGATTAACAATGCATCTCGCATCTGCATAGAGTTGCTAGTGTCTACCAAATCGTTACTAGTCAAACCATAGTGAATCCATGGTCTTGCATTCTTACTACACTTCTCACTTAGTGATTCAACAAGAGCTGCTGTATCGTGATCACTTTTGGCTTCGAGTTGCTTGATTCTTTTTGCAGTGATTTTACCAGAAGTGGCTGCTCTGTGAATTTCTTTACCTATACTTTTTGAAATCATTCCGATTTCGCTTTGTGAAATTGCAGCAGCACCTTCAATCTCTAATTGATAGTTGATTTTTTTCTGCTCACTAAAAATTTCCATCATTTCTTTAGTGCCATAACGACCACTGTCAATAGGTAGAATTGCCAACGTTTTGACTTTCTCCCTCTAGGAAAATAAATCTACTTATGGAAAATGGAGGCTGGGATCACTAACCGAACCTTTGGTATTAAATAAAAATAATTTTTGATAAAATCTAACGTCTAGTTTGCTTTTTTATAGCTGCAATCTTCTTTGAGGATCTTACTTCTTTTGTTTTTGCCTTTGCCTTACTGACTTTGCCTTCTGTTTTCATGCTTTTACCACTTCTTCTTGCAGCCCTTGATTGTTTTGCTCTAGTTTTTTGTTCTTCTTTTTGTTTCTCTTTTTCTTCTTCAGAAATTTTTCCTCTGACCATAATTTTGAAATAATTTTATCATAGATAAATTAGATCATCAATTTCATGTTTGATTTTGTTTACTTTCTATCTGTTTTTTCCAAAAGCGCCTTGGTGATCAGTCAAACAACAAGCACATTGTTTTGTGTAACACTCATCTACTTTTTCATGACCGCAAGAACCGCAGTGACAAAATGGATCATTTCCCATAAACAAATTTCGTAATTATTGAACTTAAGGCTATCTCTTATTTTCAAAAATAAAATCATCATTCTACTGAAGATTAAAATTGGAACTTGCAGTTTTTCAGATAGTATGAGTGACATTACTCCAAAGAAGATTGGAGAAAATCAATACCAAATTGATGCTGATTCTAATTTAGGAATGAAAGTTCCAGTCAAAATTTACGCAAATGAGGCATTATTGCAAAAAATGCTTACAGATAGAACTATCATGCAAGCAAGAAACGTCTCATCTATTCCCGGAATTGTAGGACACAGTGTTGTTTTACCTGACGGACACGAAGGTTATGGTTTTCCAGTTGGCGGAGTTGCTGCAATGGATGCTGAAGAGGGAATGATCAGTCCTGGTGGTGTTGGTTATGACATTAACTGTGGTGTAAGATTGATGCGCTCGAATCTAACTGAAGATGTTCTTCGCTCAAAACTAAAAGACTTGGTAACTGATCTTTTTGGCTCTATTCCATCTGGTGTAGGCTCTAAAGGTGCAGTAAAACTGAGTCATTCAGAACTTGATGAAGTTTTAGTTAGAGGAGTAAACTGGGCAATTGATCATGGTTATGGTTCAACACATGATTCAGATGTTTGTGAAGAGAATGGTAAAATTGACAATGCAGACCCAAACAAAGTTTCAGATAAAGCAAGAAAGAGAGGAGCTCCACAACTTGGTAGCTTGGGTTCAGGTAATCACTTTTTAGAAATTCAAAAAGTAGCTGAAGTTCACAACGAAGAAGCAGCTGAAAAAATGGGAATCAAAGAAGGAACAATTACAGTTCTAGTTCATTGCGGTTCAAGAGGATTTGGTCATCAAGTTTGCAGTGATTACTTGCGAGTTTCCGAGCAAGCAATGTCAAAGTATGACATCACACTACCTGACAGAGAACTTGCATGCGTTCCAAATACTTCAGAAGAAGGAGAGTCTTACAGAAAAGCAATGTTTGCAGCTTTAAACTTTGCATGGAGTAACAGACAAATGATTACTCATTGGACAAGAAAATCCTTTGAACGTGTCTTTAATCAATCCGAATCCGATCTTGACATGAAGCTAGTTTATGATGTTGCACACAACATTGCCAAAGTTGAAAAGCACAAAGTAAACGGAGAGGAAAGAAAACTAGTTGTTCACAGAAAGGGCGCAACTAGAGCATTTCCTGCAGAACGAGACGAGATTCCTTCAAAGTATCGCCATCTGGGACAACCGGTACTGGTTCCAGGTTCCATGGGTACTGCAAGCTGGATTCTGCTTGGACAGCCAAATTCCATGGATTTGAGCTTTGGTTCTACTGCACATGGCGCAGGAAGAACAATGTCACGTTCCAAGGCAAGGAAAAATTACACTGAAAATGATGTTAAAAAATCCCTAAATGACAAGGGCATCTTTATCAAGGCATTGACCAGAGATGGAGTTGTGGAAGAGACTCCTCAAGCCTACAAGGATGTAGATGCTGTCGTTAACGTCTCTCACGATTTGGGAATTGCTACCAAAGTAGCAAAATTAGTGCCTATAGGTGTGATTAAAGGTTGAGTGATGATTCAGAACTAGAGAGACTAAAAGCAAAACGACTAGCAGAGATGCAAAAAAACATCAACACTAGACAAGATTCAGAAAAATCTGTCGAGCAAAAACAGCAGCAACCTATTGAGAATCCACGAGATATTTTAATCAAAGTTTTAGGATTTAGAGGAATGGAAGTTTTACAAAACGCAGAATCACAATTCCCAAACGAAACTACAATGATTGTACAAAAATTATCTGAATTAATCAAATCAGGAGAACTCAACGAAACTCTTGATGGCGGAAAACTCTTGGCATTATTCAGAGCTGTTGGACTAAGC
>JBHITY010000056.1:0-6387 GCA_042138585.1 Candidatus Nitrosopumilus sp. | reverse complement strand
AATGGGAATGTCTCTTAAGGAATCAGTCAGTGATGTCAAAAACCCAACATATCTTATTTCAATGCTAAATGAGCATCTCTTTGAGAATCTAGGGTATAGTGGAGATGACGATGATTATTACAATCCAAAAAACAATTTCCTCAATGAGGTAATAGACAAAAAGACAGGACTGCCAATTACCATTTCAATTCTTTATGCAGAAGTTGCAAAATTCATCGGATTAGATCTCAAAATTGTAGGATTTCCAAGTCATATACTGGTAAAGTACAATGAAGAGATGATACTAGATCCATTCTATGACGGAAGATTACTAGACATTGATGACTTGCAAGAGATTCTTGATACAAATTATGGAGGAGAGTTGGAATTCAAACCAGAATTTTTGGATGAAATAACATCAGAACAAATTCTAGTTAGACTGACTCGTAACTTGAAGAATTCCTATGTTCAGTCTTTTGTTTATGACAAAGCACTTCGTTGTGTTAACATGGTTTTGGCAATTGAACCAGAATCACCTGATGACATTAGAGACAAAGGAATACTAGAAGAGAGATTACTAAACTATGATAGTGCTTTAAAATATTTGAATAAATATTTGGAGATTAATCCAAATGCAGAAGATGTAGATTTTATTTTAGAATTGATTAGAAGTATAAAGACAAAAAATTAATCAATAATAGAATCTATGTCTTGTCCTTTCTTAATCATTGAGATTTCATGACGAGCAATTTTGTTTCTCAATGCTCTTTTGAGGATGTCGACTTCACTTCTGAGTAATGCAATTTCATCTTCAAGTTTTGCAACTCTTTCATAGATGGTTTCAGCTTCTGTACTCATGATTATCTATCAAGAAAAATTTCTCTTAAAAAGTTATGGGTAAATAATTTGATGGGCAGGTTAGCTTTTTGGACTATAATTCAAACTCTTGACGGCATTTTTCACACTTTGCACGCTCCTCACCAGGAGAGCCTAAGATGAAAATTTTACCAATTGTTTTGCAAATAGGACACATGCCAGTTGTTGCATTTTTAGGACCTGTGCGTATAATTTTTTGAGTTTTTCTTCGTCCCATGAAAAAACTTGCCGAGTCGGTCTATTAAGTTTTAATGGCGCGGGGAGAGGGATTTGAACCCCCGAGTCATTGCTGACATGGGATTAGCAATCCCACGCCCTACCAGGCTAGGCGATCCCCGCACAAAGATGGCTAGAATTAATCTGTAAATAAGTCAAACTTTGAAGAAGATTTTTCCTAAGCGTTGTCTAGTTCATCATGAAACTGGCTGTAATTGTTCACAATTTCATTGATTGGGACACGTTTGCCACCTACAATCTTTAGGTCAACTTTGACCTGTTTATCTTCGATTGTCAAAATGTTGTATGTGTTTTCAAACAATCCACGTACTCTTTCAGATGTCGCAGTACCGGCATTTACAACAGTCAAAGTTCTAAAATTCCAGGCCCATGGTCTGTGTTTGTGACCACACAAAACAACATCAACTTTGGAATCAAGTACTGTTCTCAATACATCACCAGCATCAACCACTGTTAGTTGGTCAGAACCAGTGTCAGGGATTGCAATAAGATGGTGATGCATTGCAACAATCTTTATCTTGTCTTTGTATTTTTTCATGGTTCTCTCAAGCCAAAGATTTTGTCTGTATCCAACTTCTCCCTCATTTCTATCAGGTCTTGCAGTCCCAACAGTTACCAGTACAACATCTTTGTCTAACTCGTTTACAGTTTGAAATGGAAAGAATTTCTTGAAAAGAAGATAACCAGTGTTTCTATAATCATGGTTTCCACTAATTGCAATAATTTTTTTTGTGTTAAATTTCCCTAGTAGAGATTTACACTTTTCATATTCTTTCATCAAACCCTCATTTGTCAAATCACCAGTAATTACAATAACATCAGGATTCAACTCGTTGATTTCATCAACTAGTACATTGAATTTTTCTTCCAAGAATTGTGAACCTACATGAAGATCAGAGATTTGAACTATTATCATTTGAAATTAATTTTACAAAAATAGGTATTAAACCATCTCTATAGATTACATGTAGAAGTCATTTCCAATCAAGGTAGAATTAAATAATAAACTCCTCAAAAACTTGCAGTTTTGAGTAAAAAAGCTGCAGTAATGAAAGGTGACGGTATTGGTCCTGAAGTAGTAGATTCTATGCTTAAGGTGCTCAAAGAATGTAATTTTCAATCAGAATTGATTCTATGTGAGGCTGGATCTGAGCAATGGGACAAAAATGGTAGAAAAGATGCATCATACATTCCAGATGCAACTATGAAAATACTAGAGGAAACTGACTGTTGTTTCAAGGGACCAACCACTACAATTCCAGTTCCAGGTGCACCAAGAAGTGTTGCAGTAACATTAAGACAAAAATTTGATCTTTATGCAAATATCAGACCAACTAAAACCTACGATAGACTAACTCCAGACAGAAAACTTGATTGTGTTTGTTTTAGAGAGGCAACTGAAGGGCTCTATACTGGAGTAGAGGCAAAAATTACAGATGATGCAGCAATTGCAATTAGAAAAATTACAAGACATGGTAGTAGACGATTAATTGATGCATCAATAGATTGGGCAAACAAATTCAACATGAAAAAGATGGTTGCAGTAACAAAAAGAAATATCCTAAAGCAAACTGATGGAATTTTCTGGGATGAAGCACAAAAAGCAGTTGAAGGAACAGGCATTGAGTTATCTGAAATTTACATTGACAACATGGCACAACAAATGGTTATTGCTACTGAACAGTTTAATGGTGCAGTACTAGTTAGTACCAATTTGTTTATGGATATTATCTCTGAACTTGCATCAGCACTTGTAGGTTCAATTGGATTAATTTATTCTGCAAATATTGGAGACAATTATGCAATGTTTGAAGCAGCACATGGAAGTGCACCACAATTTGCAGGACAAAATAAAGTAAATCCAACTGCAACTGTTCTATCAGGAGCATGGATGGCAGACTATATGGGTGAAAGAGATGTCAGAGATGCAATCTTTGCTGCAACAGAGCAAGTAATCAATGAAGGAAAGGCAGTAACTTGGGATATTGGTGGTGATGCATCAACAACACAGATGACTGATGCAATAATCACATATGCAAAAGAAAAATTAAGAAAATAATCAGTTTATTGCTTCGACAAGAATCAGTTCTTCAAAGAAAAGTTTCTTTTTTCCCATGATTCGTGTTTTCAACCCTAGTTCTTGTGCGTAATCTATGAGTTTTTGATAGTTTGAAAGAGAAGATGTAACAAAAACAAACTTGCCATTTTCCTTTAGATTGTTTTTTGCCGAATCAAAAATTTTTTTTGGAATCTCAAATCCTTCTGCTCCTCCATCTGTGGCAACATCTAAGATTTCATCAGTTGCCAAGTAGGGTAAATTACACACAATAAAATCAAATTTCACCTTTAATGCATCTGAACCATTACAACATATCAAATTTTGAGTTTTGTATGAGCTTTGATTTTGTAATACCTCGCAATTAATGTCAGTGCCAACTACCAGAGAAAAGTTTTCAGAGAGTAGTTTTGTAAGATAGCCTGAACCACTACCAATATCTAAGGCATATTCTCCTTTTTCATTTTCAATATTGTTTGCAATGAAAAAAGTATCCTCAGATGGAGGATATTCATCATTTTTTGATAATTTGTTTTGCAAGATTTACTATCTCATCTCCTGTCAAGTCATCAACGCGTTTTCCACTTTCTGATTCTAATCCAAATTGTTTTAGAATATTTTTTACAGTTTTCCGTCTGTATGAAAAGATTTCATTAATTGTTGAAACTAGTTTTTTATCCATAATAGTTTTCTTTGTTATTCTCAAAATCACAGAATCAACTTTTGGTGGAGGCGAAAAATTATTTTTTCCAACGTTAGAAATTTTTTCTATGTCAAATGCATGAGTAGCAATAATACTGATTGCCTTGCGATTTTTTGACTTTGCAACAAGTTTTTCGGCAAATTCTTTCTGTACCATGATCACTCCATGAGAAAATGTACGCTGGGCTAGCCACTCTATGGCATCTTTACTCTTAGAATATGGTAGATTGGATACAAAAATAGAAAATGGATCTTTTTTCTTAAAACCATCACCTGATTTTAAAACAAGATTATCAATGTAAGAGAATGTGGTTTTTGCTTTTTTGATGAGGCTTTCATCAGCATCAATTGAGATTACTTTTTGTGCTTTTTTGCATAACAGAGGAGTTAGCACTCCCAATCCAGTTCCAATCTCATATACAACGTCATTTTTTGTGATTTTAGCCTCAGATACAATAGATTCTGCAATTGATTGTGAGTTGAGAAAGTGTTGTCCGAGTAGTTTTCGCTTTATCATCTCTTTACAAAGAGATTCATTCTACTTTCGCCTGTAATTTCATCCATTATTCTTTCTGTGATGTGTTTGATTGGCTCTTTGAATCCAACTCGTTCTTGCAAGTCCTCATAGCTCTCAAATAGTTTCTTTTCTCTCTCTTCAAGCATTGTCTTCATGTAGGTTTTCCCAATTCCTGGAATCAACTCTAAGGCGTGAATTCTAGGAGTTAGTGGTTGTGCCTTGTTTAGATATTCTACAAATTTTGATTCATTTTCAGTTACAATGTTTTCAACAACATTTTGTAATTCACTTTGAGCAGATGAGGAAATTTTTTCATACTCCATCTTACCTAGTACAGATTGAACTTTGGTTCTTCCTTCTTTTCCGATATAGATTTTCTCACCTACTTCAAATGCAGAGTTTGCAACTCCAAGAATTTCCAAGATGGTTAATCTGTCCTCACCGATTGCAGTGATGATTATTCCTTCTCTTCCTCTTACAGTTGATGATTTTCCACGAGGATTGAAATCTAGAACATATGCATATTCCTCATATTTTCTAGGTGGGGATTGTGCCCTATACAAAATAAAATACTCCTGAGAAATTAAGAATGCTCCTTGATTATCTTGAGCATTTTTTCTAGAGTTTCAGCAAGAATTAATTTTTTCCAACCAAAAGTGAAGGAACGTAATTCTGCCATACTTGTTGGTCTAATGTTAACAATTTCAACAGCTTCATCTTCTGTTAATTCACATTCTTTGATGAGTTGTTTCTTCATCTCTTTTGCATCTTTAGGATCAATTGATACAAATTTTGAAACATAATCATAGGTCCAACGTTGAATTTGATCCATTTCTTCAGGATCAACTTTGCCTAAGATTTCTTTAACTTCTGAAAGAGAAATGGCTTGTTTCTTTTGTACTTCTTCCATAACTATACACCGAATGGTTTTATGTGATCCATTCTAGTGATTAAGGTTTTCGATTTGTTTCCTAGTTTAACATCTAGAGTGACTGCACGTCTTCCCACATTTGTAATCATACCGACTTTACCATGGTATCTTCTGTGAGGTAATCCTTTGTGCTGTCTAGGATCAATGATGACAAGTGCTTGTTGACCTTCTTGGTATTCTCGTAGCAAGAATGAAACGCCTCTAGGAGACTTTTTCTTCATTACTGATCTGGACTTGTGTTTGAATCCATGTGAACGACCAGAAGATTTCTTAGTTGCCATTTAGTGTGAAACCTCCCAAAGCCCTATTTTAAGACTTAGAACAGCATTCTATGGAGGATTAGCCAACAATATCGGTTCGGAGTTGTCCGCATGCAGCAGAGATCTCAGTGCCTTTTTCCACACGAACAGTACAATTTACGCCAGATTGTCTTAAAATTCGCTCAAATTCTTGGACATTTTTCTCAGATGGTCGCTTGAAATCACCTGCAGTGGGATTGATTGGAATAATGTTGACATGAGAGCCATTTCCATGCAAAAGCCTTGCCAATTCATTTGCAATTTCTGGCGAGTCATTGATTCCCTCCATTAGAGCATATTCAAAAGTTACACGACGTCCAGTTTTCTTGAAATAATTTCGTCCAGACTCTATGATATCTTCAACAGAGTGAGGTCCAGCAGTTGGAACTAGTTTTTTTCTCAATTCATTGTTTGGAGCATGTAAAGAAATAGCAAGCCCAATTTGGAGATCTTCTTCAGCTAGTTTTTCAATTCCAGATGTTATACCAATTGTAGAAATTGTAATGTGTCTTTGTCCCAATCCAAAACCTCTATCATGTGTTAGAATTTTTACAGCACGAATCATCTCATCATAATTTGCCATTGGTTCACCCATTCCCATAAAGACCAGGTTGGTTACATGTTCGCCACGTTTCTCTAAAAGTTCAGCAAAGTGAATTACTTGAGAAACTATATGTTCAGCTTTGAGATTTGTCTCAAAACCCATCTGTCCAGTTGCACAAAACACACATCCCATTCCACATCCTATTTGTGTTGAAACGCAGATGGTTGATCTTGGATGACCACCAAT
>JBHITY010000055.1:0-6507 GCA_042138585.1 Candidatus Nitrosopumilus sp. | reverse complement strand
ACGAAGATGATGACGAAGATGATGACGAAGATGATGACGAAGATGATGATTAAGAATATGACGAGGACTTTGTCCCAGAGGAATCATGAACTCTGAATGTATCTCAAAGCTCAAGGCGTTCCCAAGATCTCTTTGATCTTCACTCAATAACACGTCATCGAGTGTCCTCGTCACCATATAATACGCTAAAATTATACTTAAAGGATCCTCATAATTTCAATTATGAAAAACTATTCTACGTAGTGATGATGAGTTAAGTTATCATAAAATCTAACTGATTTTAGATTTACAAATTCTAGCATTCCGTATCTTGATAATTCTCTTCCAAATCCACTGTGTTTTATTCCGCCAAAAGGAATTCTTGGATCTGAAATTACAACATTATTTACGCTAACAATTCCTGATTCAATTCTTCTTGACATTTTATCTGCTTTAGCAAGATCTTTTGTCCAAATACTTGCTCCTAATCCAAATTCACTATCATTTGCCATCTTGATTGCATCACTTTCATTCTCAACAATTGTAATTGGTGCAACTGGTCCAAATGTTTCTTCTTTTGCAATTCTCATATCTGGTGTAATTTTTGTGAGAATTGTTGGTTTGTAGAAATATCCCTTTCCATCCATCTCTTCTCCTCCAAGTAATACTTCTGCACCTTTTGCCTTTGCATCCTCAACAATTCCAGAAATTGTTTCTAATCCATCTTTGCTTGATAGTGGCCCAATATCAGTCTCAATAGACATTGGGTCTCCAACCTTGAGCTCAGATGCCTTTTTGATAAATTGTTCAATGAAATCTTCAGCAATGTTCTTGCCTACAAAGAATCTTTTTGAGGCTACACAACTTTGGCCACAATTGATGAATCTTCCCTTTGCTGCCCCTTCAGCAGCTTTTTCTATAATGGCATCATCTAAAACTATGAAAGGATCACTGCCTCCTAATTCTAAAACACATTTTTTTAGATTCATAGCAGCTCTCTCACCAACTTTTGCTCCTGCATTAGTACTTCCAGTAAATGTCACAGCATTAACCTCTGAATCAATAAGATGATTCGCAGAATCTACACTTCCAACTACCGTTGAGAATACTCCTTCAGGAATCCCAGCATCTGCAAATGCTTTTTCAATTTCAATTCCTGATTGCATGGTTACTCGAGATGGTTTCATTACAATTACATTTCCTGCCATCAAACATGGAGCTGCAAATCTTAGAGCTTGCCAGTATGGAAAGTTCCATGGCATGATGGAACCAATAACTCCTAGTGGCTCAAATGTTAGAAAACTCTTTCTTGCATCTGTGTTAAGTACTTCATCAGAAAGAAAACTATCTCCATGGTCTGCATAAAATTCTAAAGCCCAAGCACATTTTTCAACTTCACCAATTGATTCTTTTAGTGCTTTTCCCATTTCCTTAGTTGCAACTTTTGCCAATTCTGTTTTGTTTTTCTTCAAATGTTCAACTAAATTGTAAATGTAACTTCTACGTTTTTCATAATCTTTTTTCCATTCAGGAAATGCTCTTTTAGCTTTTCTAACTAATTCAAAAACTTGATCTTGATTCATCGCTGTAAATGTGGTGATATCTTCACCTGTTGCAGGATTAACTGTAGTAATCTGACTCAGGATTTCTCAGAATAATCTCTCTTATTTATTCTAGTAACCTAAAATTCAAAATTATTACTAATTTGATTAGAATACTTGCTGCATATCTTTTTTGATTTCATCAATTTTCTTTTGATATGCTTTCTTTGATTTATCATTCTTTTTTAGATTAAGGACATTTCCACATGAAGGACATTTGAACATACCTTCAAGAGCGTCTTCAAATGTTACTCTAGGACAATCTTCATTTCCACAATGGTAAAAATCAGATGCATTTTCATAGTCGAGTCTTTGTTGTAGTCTCTCTTCAATTTTCTTTTTCTGATTCTCAATAAAGTGCTCTACTTCCTCTCTTCGTGTTCTCCATCTATAGACAAACCATCCTTTTCTCTCATCTTTTACTCTAATTCCTGTAATCAGTGATTTACCAAAGAGATCATAGAGAACTTTTCTTACCATGTTGATTCTGAGTCCTGTAGAGCTGGCAATTTCTTCATCAGTTGCATCTTCTGCTTTTAGCAATGAACGAGCTACTTTGAGATATTCATCTCCTCCAATCATTGAGGCAATTCTGACAAAAGGATCTTCGTACTTGTCTACCAACTCTAATTTCTCCTGATTTTCTATTATTAATCCCTTGTTTCTTTTACCTGTACATTTTTGCCTGTTTTTGTGGGTATGATCTTGCGTTTTGCATCTGGAAATTCTTTCTCAAACTGTTGACCCTCTTGAATACGATCCAAAAGAATGGCAAGTGCACTTATCTCTGAATGAGGCTGACTCCCAATTCCTACGTTGTAATCTGCCAACTCGTAAATTTCCCTAGGTACTTTTTCAGCACCAACAACAATTAACAATTTTTCTTCATTTCGAATTGTTTCTTGAGCCTCATTGATTTTTTCTCCATACATTGACAAGTGAACTATTTTGAAACCATCTGCTTTTTTCTGTTTTATAATTGGCTTCCAACTCTCTATGAATTCAATTTCAAAATTACCTCCCCATGTTTCGTTAATTTTCCCCAGTGTATCTTTGATTTCTGGATTGACTTCAGTCATGAAAATTGTCTTTGCACCAAATGCTCTGGATACTAGTGCAACATGGGTTGTTACTCTGTCGTCTCTGACGAGTCTCTGTCCTATACGTACTACTTCAATTTCCAAATGTCTTTTCAACCCCCAACTTTTTTTCAAATTTGTGCGAATTGTAACTTTCTAAAATATCTGCTATCAACTCTTTGAGTTGATTTACATTTTTTCCTGTTTTTGCAGAAACTGGGATCCACTTTTTGTTGTCTACTAAATTTAATGTCTCAATTTTTTCTTCAATTTCACTATCTTGTAGCAAATCTGATTTGTTTAGTGCATATACCATTTTGTCTTTCTCAACTCCTAATTCACTTAGTGTTCTCATACAGCTTGAAAATTTCTTTTTTAATTCAAAAATTGAATCACTAATATCAATTACAACAATAATGATATCCGTATGTCCCAATTCTTCTAAAGTTGATTTGAATGCGTCAATCATGTATGCAGGCAATTTACTGATAAAACCTACGGTATCTGATATCAAAAATGGTTCTTGATTAATTGTAACTCTACGTGTAGTAGTTGAAAGTGTTGTAAACAATTCCCTACTTTGGTCTCTTGTCTCGCCTGTCATCTTGTTAAACAAGGTGGTTTTTCCTGCTGAAGTGTATCCTGCAAGCGAGATTGTCTTGAATCCCATTCTTTTTCTTCCTTGTCTGTGTAGTTCTCTTTGTTTTCCAGCTTTTTCTAATTTTGATCTAACAGTATTCATTCTGTGTTTGATATCGTTATAGTAAACATCAACTTCGAATTTTCCAATTCCCATAAATCCTGGCTGTTCACCCATACTTGAAAGTCGAACCTTCTCTTTTGCTCTGGCCATTTCATATCTTAGCTGAGCTAACTTTACTTGCAACTTTGATTCTGCACTTGATGCTCTACTTTCAAAAATCTCAAGAATTAGTGCTTCTCTGTCTAAAATTTCTCTATGTAATACAGATGCCAAGTTGTAATTCTGACTTGGTTTTAAGACCTCATCAAACACAATAACATCGGGTCTGATCTTCTCTGAGATTTCTTCTAGTCTTTCTAAAATTCCTCCACTGATACCGTACTTTGGTTTCTTCAAAAATTTCTGTTTGATAATGTGGACAACTTGAAATCCTGCTGCATCACAAAGCCCCTTGGCCTCATTTATCACATCTTCTTTATCATATGTGATTAGAATTGCTGATTTCATTTTGATTCCATGTTTTTATTATAACTCGAGTTAAAGATTCTAACTGTTCAGAATGTCATTTTTTGATTGCTTTTTCTATGTTCATATTTAGCACAATTTCTGCAATATCACTGGCATATTCAGAAATTCTTCTAATATTTTCTGTCATCCTTCTGACCCTATAGATTTCTTCATCATCTTTTAGTGATTTTGAGGCCTCTCTGACCTTTTTCTCAAATTTTGCAATATCGTTAGTTTTCTCAATGGTCTTTTCTGCCTGTGAATAGTCTTCTTTGAACAAGGCCAGACATGCATCATCTAATGATGATAGACAGAAATCATTCATCTCTTGCAATTTCTGCAAAATCTCTTTTTTCACTGGTTTTTTGAATTCCAAAAGATCTTTTGCAATAAACGCTGCATGGTCTCCTGTTCTCTCGATGTTTTTTACAACCAACCTATATCCCAAACAATTTCTTGGATTTCTAAATCCCATCTCTTTTAGCATATGCTCATTTTGGATTGCAATCTTTAACTGACGAATAATATAGAATCCAAATCTATCTACTTCATCATCTGTGTTGATTACCTCTTGAGCTAAATCCTCATTGTTTTCTTTTACTGCTAGTAATGCGTCACTGGACATTGATTTTGCCAAGTGAATCATTCTCTTGAATGCTCCATCAACTGATAATTCTAGCAAATTTACCAGAACTTGTACCGTAATTCCGCTACTAGAGTCTGAAATAATTTCAGAACCCATTAACATACGCTTTACTGCTTCTTTTACCGTGTTTCTTTGAATAGGGGTGAGTCTTCCGTCTTTAGGTTTTACATTAATTGTCTTATAGCCCAGAAAATAAAGTGAAATTAGTTTTCTAACAATAGAAGATGCTTTTTCTTCAGAATTAATTTCAATTATTGCTTCTTCTTTTTTCTGACTACGTGGTTCAAATTTTGGAGGGTAAAGCTCTAAGGTGGATGAGCCCTTTCTCACCATTCTAATCTGATCACCTTGCTTTAATCCCAAATCCATAATCCATTGTTTTGGTAGTGAAACTATATACGATGATTTGCCAGTAAACTGAATTTTTCTTGTTTCCTCTCTTTCTTCCATGAACTACATAAAAAATTTGATTCTATATAGTTTTTCAATAATTCCATATGTCATCATTGGACTAATATTTAGAAGATATCAAAGGTCAAGCATGGACCATGTTCTAAAACTACAATCCTCACTTGACTCTCTATTTGGAAATGGTGTTTCAAAATATCTTCCAAAAGATATCGAAATGACATTCTCAAGAAAAACTGGTAGAATTAGAACTGTAATGCATAAAGGAAAAATGTTGTGTACATTAAGGATTGATGGGGGTTTGGCAATTAGTCCCTACTTTGCTCAAATGCTAATGAAGAGTAAAACATTCAGAGAAAATTGTGTCGAGATTAACAAGGACGCTGCACCATTTGTTGAAGAAGGAAGATCGGTATTTTGTAAGCATGTTGTAAAATGCGGAAAAAACGTTAGAATCTCAGCTGACACTCCAGTGTTATTCAAAAACAAAGTGATTGCAGTAGGTCGAGCAGTTTTGTCCTATGAAATGATTTCAGATTTTGATAGGGGTGTGGCCGTTAAGGTTAGAGATAGTTTAAAAAGTCGTAAGGAGGAAAAAGAACTATGATGCGCGGAGGCAATCGCGAAATGCGAAGAATGATGGACAAGATGGGTCTGGACATGAATGAGCTACCAAACGTTCAGGAAGTCACAATCAAGACCGATAAAAAAGAGATCATTATTTCAAAACCCTCTGTTACAGAAATGAAAGCCAAAGATAATTCCATTTTCACTGTAACTGCAGATAGCTATGAGGAAAGGGAATTAGAAGTTCCGATCTTCTCCGAAGAGGACATTCAACTTGTTAGCCAACAAGCAGGTGTTGATGAAGAAAAGGCAAAAAGTGCATTAGAGGAAGCAAAAGGCGATCTTGCCAGAGCCATTTTACTGCTAACTACTGGTTAATCTCCCATTTTATGCCTAAAAATGAATGATTTAAGTAATGGAATCATTGAAATTCGTGTGTAATGAGTATGGCTGAATCTAAAGTCACTGGAATCATCAAATCTCTAAATGTCTTAGAAGATGATATCGACTCCTTAAACAGCAAAGTTGGAGATATGAAAAAACAACTTTCAGTAAAGGCTCAAAATGAGATAGATGCTCTTATGGAAAAAACCAGAGAAATGGCAACAAAAGAAGCCGAAGTTATGATTAATGCTTCAAAAGAAAAGGCAACTGCAGAATCTGCAAAAATTGCCCAAGAAGGTGATGCTAAATTATCTGAAATTCAAGCAAAAATTGATGCTGGTTTTGATGAAGCAGTGAAACATGTTGTGTCAACTGTTTTGAAGGCATAATCCTAAATTCTATATTTCACTTTGTCAAATATCGATCCCTTACTTAATTCCCGTATTGGAGTTGCTACTTCCTATGGCAAACCTTACTATAGATTTTCAACATATCTAAAAGCCCTCAAGTTATCATTTGATTCAATTTTGCCTGAGGATATTCAAGACTATTCAGGACATCTTATTCTAACCACTCACAAAGAATCTCCAAAAATTTGTGAAACCCCAATTCTACATGAAGATATTTTTGAAC
>JBHITY010000054.1:0-6577 GCA_042138585.1 Candidatus Nitrosopumilus sp. | reverse complement strand
AAATCCCAGGACAATCTTTGTTGCAGGATCAGTGTCTGAATCAATTACTCCTGCAGACAATCCTCCTGTGGTAATCACACCTGCCGCCTCAAAAAATGCATCCTGATAAGGCACATCTTCAATTGCAGCAAGATGCAATCCTGTTATTGCTGAGATTACTGGGAACAGGGCTACGATGATAAGCGTTGATGTAATCTCTTTTTTTGTCTGAGTTGAGAGTTCCTTTCTTTTGACACTGCTAAAAAATGATCTACAGTTTCTAAGATGGAATAATCTGAAAATCTTTAGACCTCCTGCAGTTGAAAATCCACAACCTCCAATGAACATCAGTGTTATCAAAATTGCATGTGCAAATCCTCCAAGCCCTGCTAAACTCTGTAGTTGTAGTCCTGCAGTAGTACTTGCAGAAACTGAATAGAATGCGCTTTCTAATGGTTCCAAACCACTAATTGATATGAATAATATCGTAGCACCACCTAAAATTGCAAAGTATGTTAGAACTTCTTTTCCTAATTTTGGTGCAAGGAATTTCTTTCTAACAAACGCATAGTGGAATGTAAATGGTAAAGCACCAAGTATCATTGCTCCCATCAAAATTACTTCTTCTTGCCATCCCAAGTTGTCGATAATTGTTGATGACGGGACAAATCCTCCTGTTGCAAGTGTACTCATTGCTAATGAAAAGTCATCAAGTAAATTCTCTTGTCCAAAGAAATACAACAACATTGCGACAATTACAATGTATACTGCAAAGATGACAGTAATTGTAGAGAAGAGTTCTTTCATGTGGAGGGTTCTTCCTGAAATAAAACCACGCATTGATTGTAATTTTGATTCGGGATAAAATGCCGTAATTACTAGGTAAATGAAACTCATTCCTCCTACAAGTTGTGTGTAACTACGATAGAATGTAAAACTCTGAGTTAGGTCTTCTTCAGGCGTATCAAATAGGGAAATTCCTCCTGTAGTGAATCCTGCTGCACTTGAAAAGAATGCATTTCCAAATACCTCTACATTGGTTTCCTCACTTGGAAATACATACAGATACGGAACCGTTCCAAATAGTGACAGCAAAAATAGGCTAGAAAAGACCAATATCGACGCCTGCTGTAAATTCAGGCTTGATTTTTCACCATAAGAGTTCAAAAAGAATCCAGTAACTAACAATAGAACTGTTGTAAGGTAAATTCCTGTAGCAGTAAGCGTATCTTCTAAAATTGTAGAGACAATTGCTGGAACCAATAACAAGACCCCTGCAAACTGCAAAACAAATCCTAGATTACCAAGTACTGCTTTTACTGGTGGACTCAATAATCGTGGTTCAGATGCAGTTGCATCTCTGATTACATTTGCAATTGTTGTTTGGAAAACCATTCCAATAACTTCGTTCTTTTTTGATAAGACTGGTAATTTTCTGATACTGTTGTCTCTCATTTTGTGTAATGCATCTTGCAATGTTGATTTTTCATTAATTGTGACAAGTGGGGTAGTCATGATGTCTTTTAGTTTTGTAGCTTCTGCGTAGACTGTAACATCGCTAACTTTACTTAGAATATCTTCATCTGTAACAATTCCAACTGGTACTCTGTTTTCATCTGTAACAATAATGTCGTCTGTTTCATAATGTCGAAGCATTCTAGCAGCTTCTCTAGTTAGTGTGTTCTGACTAAGTATCAAAACATCCTTGTCCATGTATTCTGTTACTGACTTGTTTAGAACATACGAAACTGCACGTTCTGGATTTGTTGACATTAAGCTACCCTTAGTTAGGGATTTTAAATAATTTGGGGTTACGCTGTAGCATTGATCGTCTAAAAAAAATTAACCCTGATGAATTGATCAGCATTGATCCCACAATTTTGCTATCTTTATAAGCACTGAGCGTGAAGTTTATGCGTACAATGGACATCAATCAAGCACAAGAGCCTGATTATGAATCAGTCAAAATCGATTATGTTGGATTTGTAGATCCTTATGCAGTTGAAGGAATGGTTATTCTAAAAGCTGACAGCGGAAAAGAATTTCACATGAGAGCATTTTCTGGCGAAGTTGCAAAACACATCTCAAGCTTCGGCGAAGACACTAGTAGTGAATCTGCCCCTTCAATTTACAAAATGATTGAAGACATTTGTGAAGAAAATGAGTTGGTTCTAGTCAAGGTCAAAATCTATGAAAGTGGCGAAGTTCTACGTGCAAATCTGTACTTTACAGGCAAAAAAGACCTTGTTTTGAGAAATTATAGAGCATCAGACGCCATGGCACTTGCTGCATATTACAACATACCAATTCTTGTAAGAAAGACTCTACTCAAAGAAAGTATGGAAGCTGAAACCTGAAATTAGAAGGTTTTTCTTCTAGTATGATTGTTGTTTATCATGAATGAGCAAGAACAATTGATGGATAACCTACTAAATGTGGATCTTGAAATTATTGATGTTGTAAGAGAGTTACAACAAGGAAATTGGGAATCTGATTCTCATAAAAAACAAGTAGGTGATTTACTTCAAATCCGAGACGAGATGGTTCAAAAATTAATGGCAGCAAATGGTGATAATCATCAATGCGATTGCGGTCATGATCACCATCACGAGTAACTAGTTTTCAAAGAAATTATCTGGAAACATTTTCTTTATTTTGTCTAATTCTTCTTGATACTTTTTGATTTTGGAATCTAACTCATCATTGTTTTCTTGGGACTTTTTTTGTTCTTGTAAAGATTTGATCTGATTTGAAATTGTTTTGTACATAATAGAGTATTCAGGAAATTTTTCAGGCAGTTCTCCCATTAGCTAGATTAAATATCGTGCTTACTAATACTCGTTATGAAGATTGCAGTATTTTTTGCACTTTTACTTACATTGAGTAGTGGTTTTGCATTTGCCGAACCTGTCTCCACTGCAATTCCCTCTGGAGAAAAAACTCACTATGTTGATGAACAAATAATGGTTATGGCTGACATTTCAAACAATCAAGATGTGCCACAAAATTTTGCATATTTGACTCAGGTAAAAAATGATCAAGGTGTTGTTATATCATTATCTTGGTTAACAGGTTCTTTGTCTCCTAGACAATCTTTCTCTCCCGCCCAATCCTGGACTCCTACTGAAACAGGAACTTTTCATATTCAAGTTTTTGTTTGGGAAAGTATTGATAATCCTGAAGCATTATCTCCTCCACTTTCTATGATTGTAAATGTTGAAACAAGAAGTACATAATTGAAATTTCTGCTTCATAATTCGGCAAACTCATCATCTCTCAGTGATAGCTTAGTTGTCGGTTAATCATCAGCAAATTGTACTATTCTCTAATAGTATATTATCATTCATGTATCAGAACCTTTTTGATACAAGTAGTATTTTTGAAAACATGGTAAATTTTGAAAAACTCTACAAAAAAGTTGCATTACAGGTAATTGATAGATGTCATGGTGGAATTAGGATAAAAAAACATGGTAGAATTATTCAAGTTTATGATCCAAAACGTCACATGTGGAGTGATGGGTTGGTAGGATTGGTAATCAAAGAAGAATGTAAACTTGCCAATCTTCGAGATTGGGAGGTTGCAAATGTTCGAAAATACATCATTGAAGAACTATTATCAAGACCTAGTGACTAGTATGCCACCTTTCTAATCAAATGAGGTTCTTTGAGCATTATTGTATCGTCTTTTCTTGAGGATAGTTCTACCTGTCTGAGATTCAGATTTGTTATTACAATCAGCGCTTCACAGCGAGTACAGAGAATTGTCTTTCCATCTGACCTCTCTTCTCTGATGACATTCATCTCTAGTCTGTCTTCTTTCTCACAAGTTGGACAAAGTTTCGGTTCTTTTAGAATCGTTATTATCTCTTTGACAAAGATGGTTCTACCCATGTTGTGATGTTTTTGGTTTGTTGAATAAGAATTTGATTGTTAATTGGCATCAGCAATTCCATTTTGAGTGTCAAACCGTTTAATCACCCAAAGTTAGAATGAATGGTATTCAATGTATTTCCAATCTAACCAATTAACAAACTCTTTTAGAATATTTTGAAAATATGTTTTTGTTTGCTGATCTATCAAAATAAAAATTTACAATATTTTTAGATCATTATTGTAATTTTTTACACAAAATGTTAAATAGTAAAATTTCCTATAATAATTGATGTCGTTAGTTACAAAATCTAACGAATAAACCGCGTAGCCCCGCAGAACAATAAAGGCACTCAAGCATTGTGATGTTTGACCAAGAGAGGGAATCTCTCAAAGTTCTGCAATTAGGGGGTTGCGCCTTTTTAATTTTTAAAAATTCTTTGTTGCTCGAAAATTTTTCTATGTAACTATTTCATCTAATCTATCTTCTTCTTGTGCTCGTTTGATTTCCATAGCGATTCTTCTTCCAACACCAAATGTTTGTCCGTATTGGTATTTTGTATATGGACTAGTTGTTGCAACAATTGGGTTTCCTGGAACGCGTAATGATACATCATACACAATTAATTCCAAATCTTTTGTGATGACACTTTGAAGTGAGAATGGTCCAATAAGTCCTGGGGCATATTCTTTCTTAACTGCTTTTACAAATTTGTCTCCCATCTTGAGGACTTTTTCTAATAGTGACTCTCTAATGCTAGCAGGCGTATGGCCTACCTCAATATTTTGCAAATCAACATCGATGTCAAGTTGTTGTTTTGCAGGGAGGGCATTAAAGTCCATAAGATTTGTTTGCAGCCTTCTCTCAATTCCAATAAAGTCAACTTGGTCAGAAATTGGGGTATGGAAGAAATTAAAATTCATGTATGTTCCAATTGCCAATTCTTCAATGCTTGCTTTTTCTAGGTCTTTTCTTGCAATTACTCCCTGTTTGATTTTTTCTTCTGATTTTGCAAGATAATCTTTGTAAGATGACACTGTGAAAAATGCTCTTTCTAGAGGCCTGTTCTTTTCTTGTACTTTGACAATACAAGGTTTATTGATACTTTTAGGATCTTTGAATAATTTTGGATATTTTATTCTGGCTTTTTCTAAGAGATAGTATTGACCTTTTTTTGCAGTTCTCTCTTCTGCTTGGAATAATTTTCTGTTTCCAAAGATTGGTACTTTGAAAGAATTCTCAATTGTCTTGTATCCTAGATAGACTGTAAGTGAACGATGTGGTACAATTATGGTGTTTGAATCTCTTAACTCCTTTTGGATTTTGGCTGATGCCATATCTTTGAATTTATTTAATACTGTAATCTCATCGGCTATTCTGTTAAATCTCTGGTATGGGCCTTCTCTTCCTTTTTGACAAAACACCCTGGTATGAAAGTCCTCATCTTTAGCCCCATCCATAATCTCAAGTGCAGAGTGACTACCAAGAACGCCTATTTTTACATCAGAGTATTCATTGACAATTTTCTTGATCTCAGAACTCTTAATCACATAATGCCTTGAAACTAGGATCTAATATAGCTAATTTTCAATTTTAAGGATCGCATAAAATCACAAGATTTTTCTGAATTGTATTTTGTAGAAAATCGTGCTGTATAGTTTTGAGTTACAAATGGCAGGTGTTATCCTGCTGACTGCTATGACCATTGGAGGAATCAGCCTTTGGATTAAACGAAGACGAGAGAGAAAAGAGTTTGAGGCATCTTTCAAAAATGACGAGCCTTCTGTCTAGTGCCAAGAACCCCTTTTCATCTAATACATAAAATACTCTATTTTGTAATGTTCCTTATTGAAACTAATCATAGGAATTACTGGTAGTACTGGAGTCATCTATGGAATCAGAATGCTTGAGACTCTAAAAGAACTAAACATAGAGACTCACCTGATAATGTCTGAATGGGGTGCAAAGTGTATTCCGATGGAGACCGAACATACAGTTGATTATGTAAAGTCTCTTGCAACCACGGTCTCTGATGAAAAAAATATGGCTGCTAGCATTTCTAGTGGTACTCATAGAATTGATGGAATGATTGTTGCACCATGTAGCATGAAAACATTGGCTGCAATTGCTACTGGATATGATGATACTTTGGTTGCACGTGCAGCTGGAGTTACAATCAAAGAATCAAGAAAATTAATTTTAATGGTTCGTGAAACTCCGTTGTCTGCTATTCATCTAGAAAATATGTTGAAACTCTCTAGATTAGGAGTAATTATTTTGCCTCCTGTAACTGAATTTTACACTAAACCAAAATCTATTGATGATATTGTAAATCACGGCGTTGGAAAATGTTTAGACCAATTTGACATTGATCATAATTTATACCCTAGATGGGGTTCATCATAAATCATAATTGCCACAATTCTCTTTTGAAAAAATCAGTTCTGCAAGTAGAGATTCTGTTTACAAAGTTTTTTCAGATTATGAAAACTATCAAAAAATATCTCCTCAATTCTTTCCATCCATTCGAATCCGTTCAGTAAGAGACAATGTTGCAGTAGTTGAAGAGCATCTAATTTTAGGAGATGATGAATTAGTGATAATGGCAAAACATGTCACTGATGAACCGGTACTGCATGATGTCTTTATCATTGGAGGTGATGCTAAAGGATCTCACATCCAAGAGCAATTCATTGAAACTCCTCAAGGTACAAAAATTCTAGTT
>JBHITY010000053.1:0-6624 GCA_042138585.1 Candidatus Nitrosopumilus sp. | reverse complement strand
GGTTGAATAACTCTATTTTCATAATCGAGACCAATCTCTTTGTATAATATGTGAATTCGTTCTTTATCTGGGTTATAGTTTACAGTAACTGTGGTTTCTACTGTTTGAAGATCTTTTGAAGCACTTCTAGTTTCTGCATCATATTTCAATGTACGAACTTCAAGTTGTACAATATCATCTTGGAATGGAACCACAAAATGTAGACCTTCATCTAGTGGAGGTTGAGTAAGATCGACTGCATTCCAATGTAGTAATACACCACGATAACCTGCATCCACAATCTTTACAGATGCAAATGCAACTACACCGATAATAATTAAGATGATAATTCCAATTGCAACACCTCGTGCTGCATTCATGTTTACATTCATTTTTGGTGACTGGTACTTTGACAACTATTTGAGTATGCATTTGGTACTATTATACCATCTGTTAAACCACTTGTTTAGGTACTATTTTTCCCATAATGAACAAATTTATCCCAAGAAAAACTAATGATTTCATGGTAGAACCAAACTTTGCTTGGATTTATCTGATAATTTTCCTAGCAATACCATTGGCAAGAATCATCCCAAGAATTCTTGCAAAAAGACGTCCAAGTGTAGATGGATACACCAGACCAGAGCCATTTCAAGAATCACAAAACACACAATGGAGTGCTAAACAAGAATCAGTAAAACCACAAACAAAAGATATGCAGGTTTTAGGAATCATGCATCAAGGTGCAAATACATTTGATAAAATTCAAAGAACTCTCAAAATGGATTCAAAAGAACTTGATTCAATTTTGCAAGATTTGGAAAAACGTGATCTTATCAAAGTAATTCAAAAACAAGGAATGTTTGGACCAAAAGTTGAACTTTATTCTACAGACAAGGGATTCAAAGAGTACTATTCCTAGCTCTCACAAACTACTTCGCTTGTATTTCCACCATCATACAATGCTTCTATTGCATCAATGTCACAATCAGAAATGTATGGAAAGTTTGTCTCAATTGTTGGGAACATCAAGTCTTCAGGTGCTGTAGAGTGTGCTAATCCCAATGCATGTCCTACTTCATGTCTTGCAACGGTCTCAAGTGCAGCTAGGGATAGTGTATCTACTGCAAATATTGTGATTCGGGATTTTAGAATCTGGTTTTGCGATTGATCAGCGATGGAATTTGCCCATCCAGAAAAGCCATCTGCATTTTGTTGGTTGGTAAGCTCAATCGTGATATCGCCTTCACCATTATTTGATTGAATTACCTCAAAGCTTACAGGAATGTACAATTGGGTGTCAGTCTCTGAAGCAGCCTTCATGGCACCCTGCCATCCCTCATACATTACAGATACGGTTCCTTTAGGTCCTTTGTGTAGTAAAGAGTTGTCAATTTCTAAGACTTCTTCAGACATGATTACCTTTTCTATTGTCTCAAACACCTCAGGGTCATACTGATCAGCATTTAGAACATTAACAGTAATGGTATCACCTTCAACCAATCTCCATGAAAGATACGTATCAATTGTATCTCCTCTCAGGTTTTGAATAGTGTAACCTGTTTGTTGAGGCTCAATTTCAACTTTGTACTGTTGCCCTGCAAGTTCTGCAAACATTACAGAATAACCTCCTGCAACAACTGCAATTGCAACTGCTGAAACAATGATTGCTTTGTAGTATTTGACTTTGGCTTTTTCTTTTTCTTTAGTTTCAATCTCTAGTTCTTTTTCCATGAACATTTTTTCTTGTTCTTTTTCAAGAGCAGATTGACGTTCTGTTTCATATTTTTGTTTCATCTCATCACGAGTCTTTTGCATCTCGTCTTTTTCTGCTTCAGTTAAATTGGTAAATTGTTCATACATCATTTTTTCTTGTCGTAATTCCAAGACTTCTTGTGTTAGTTGTTTGAATTGTTCTTCTAATTCTTCATAATCAGCTGATTTTTGCTCAAACTGCTTTTTGAGTTCCTCATATTTTGCAGAAATTGATTCTTGCCCGATTGCAATATTTTCACCTTTCTTGAGAACCTCAACTGCCTTCATAGCATCTTGAAGTTTCTTTTCAATTTCAGACAAGGAAAGTGGTTTTTCATCAGAATTTTCAGAACTCATTTTACAGTAATATGATTAATTTCTTATTCTATAAATTATTGTTTGGCAGTTCCAAAAGTGGCATGAAAAATATTAAATGCGACAGGATTTGCGTATTACTATGAAAGTCTGTATTATTGATGATAACACAAGTATTACTGGAATGTTCTCAAAACTCCTCAAGATGGAAGGCCATGAAGTAGTTGTTGCAAACGGAGGCAGGGCAGGATTGTCTTTGCTTGAAAATGATATTTTTGATGCAACAATTTTGGATGTATCAATGCCAGAATTCTCAGGAATTGATGTAGTTAATGCATTAAAAGAAAGTGGTAGAATTAATGAGCAGAAAATTGTGATTCTTACTGCATCTTCAGTTTCAAATGAAGAATTAGATGGCTTGAAGGAAAAAGGAGTTAAAGAAATTCTCAAAAAGCCTCTACAATTAGATACACTAGTTTCCACACTGGAAGCTATCAGTAAATCATAAGTAACAAATCTCTATTTTTCTAATATGGCAATTTCTAAAAGAGGTCAGATTATTGATTTAATCAGTCATGAACTAAAAACACCAACAGTTCCAATTCTGGGATATTGTGAGATGTTGCTAAATCCAAAATTTGGTAAATTAACAAATGATCAGTATGATGCAGTTAAAGAAATCATGAAAAATATTTTAGAATTACAGATTTATCTAGATCAAATAATTGAAAAACAAAAAAAAGTAGAAGAAGCAGATTCACTAGATATTCTTCCAAGGGAATTACGAACTCCTCTCGTACCAATTCTCGGATATTGCGAGATGTTAAATTCTGAAAAATTAGGTCCGTTAGATGATTTTCAAAAAGAAGCTCTAAATGAAATTCAAGTTAATTCAAATAGATTGAATGTTTTGATTAATGATTTTTGGAATGCTCAACAGCTTGAGATGGATAAGATGAAATATCATTTTGAATTAATCGATGTTACAGAATTTTTTAATAAAATAACTAGTATATTTTCAGATTCTATTATGGAAAAGAAAATATCATTTTCAACTAATATAGAATCAGAAGTTAAAGTAAATGCAGATAATTCTAAATTAATTGAAATTTTTTCTAATTTAATTGAAAACGCAATTGTTTTTGTTCCAGAAAATGGGAAAATTGAGATTAATGTAAAATCACAAAATAATTCTATAGAATTTCAAGTAAAAGACAACGGTTCAGGAATTCCAAAAGAAAAACAAAAGGACCTGTTCAAAAAATTCCATCAAATTGACACTTCCCATAGAAGAGCCCATGGAGGGGGAGGTTTAGGGCTAGTAATTGTCAAGGGATACATTGAGGGAATGAATGGAAAGATTTCTGTTGAAAGCGAGGAAGGTAAAGGTGCTACATTTACCATTAGTCTTCCACGAGAATCATAGTCCGTATGGTATTAGTATAATGATCAAAAAACAAGAGAGGGAAAATAGTTGGGAAGACAAGGAATATCAATTCTGATAGGAATTATTGTAATCACTTTAGGAATTGTTGCATTTTCCTCTATGCAGCAAGATTCAGAAGTTGATGAAATCAAAATTGTTGCAAACCTTCCAATCTCAGGTCCGGGTAGTGGAATAGGTATTGAGCAAAGAGATGGACTGCAACTAGCAGTTAAAGAGATTAATGATAAGGGAGGGATTAAAGGAAAACAAATTGATTTAATCATTGAAGATAATCAAACGGATCTACAAAAAGCAAAAGAGATTTTCATTTTTCAAGAACAAAGTTATGAACCACTATTACACATCAGCTCACTGAGTTTTATTTCAACAGGACTCTCTGAAATAGCAGAAAAAGAAAAAGTTGTGCTAGTATCACTATCAGCTGTTGCGCCAGATGTAACTGCGGGAAAAGAATGGACTTTTAGATATTTCCCAATGGCAGAAGATGAAGCAAACCCAATTTTAAAAATATTAGATGATTTGGAAATCAAAAGTTTAGGAATATTATATTTGGATGATGAATTTGGAAGATCAATTGCAAAAGAAGTAGGAGAAAACTTTTCTCAAAAAGGAGATGTAATAGATGAATCATTTGAAAATAATCAAAAAGAATTCTTAGAAAATATTGAGAAATTAAAAGATCAGGAGGCAATTTACGTAGTAGGATTTCCAGATCATATCAAAATAATTCTCAAAGAGATTGATCAGTCTAATTACGAGGGAGAGATTTTGATGTCTTCAGATGGTGCCACGTTTGATATTTTCCAAATGGAAGAGGCTCAAAATGTTCACATTGCAGCCCCTCTAGTATACAATACAAAATTAAAACTAGCCACTGAAGTTGGAATAAAATTTGAAAATGAGTTTGAAAGACAATTAGATCATAATGGAGCAAACAGTTACGATGTGATTAGAATAATCAAGGGTCTATTAGATGACAAAGAAATTACAAGAGAAAATCTAAAAGAATCATTTGATTCAGGATTTATTTACACTGGAATTTTTGGAACAATTTACGGATATCCTCAAAATCAAGACATCAAGTTTGGTCTATATCCTTCAAAAATTGTAGATGGTGAATTAAAATTTGAATCAACACAGGGTGCAATGAGCTCGGAGGTTGAACAATAATTGAACAAAATTAAGACAAAATCTTACTCTACAATTACACGTTTAATCTGTGCAACAATTATCATTATTGGACTAGTTGTAATTTCAGGTTGGATTTTAGACATTGACAGTCTAAAGAGTCTTTCACCAACATGGGTCACAATGAAGTTCAGTACTGCTGCATCTTTTCTGATGAGCGGTATTGTTATTTTACTGATGAATGAGTACAGAAACAACAATTCAGAGGTTTCAAGAGTTCTACTTTTTGCACCATTGATTATCATCATGTTCTTTATGGGAACTTCACTAGTTAGTTTATTTTCAGATACAAATTCTGGAGTAAACAGTCTTTTTGTCAAAGATGATGTTTCAGCAATATACACTCTAAAACCAGGTTTGCCTTCTTTAGGAACTGCCATTAGTTTTATCGCAATTAATGTTGTAGGTTTTACTTCATTACTTGTTCATCAAAGACACAAAAAATATGTCCTAATTTCAGGCGGGATTGTACTGATTTTTGGAATTGTTGCGTTAATTGGATATGCAACCGACATTCCTGAGATCTACTATCAAATCTCTGAAATTAGCGGTGCCATGGCAGTACATACTGCAATTGCATTTTGTCTTTCAGGAATTGCACTAATTACATTAGGAATTTCAAAATACTCAGAAAAAGAAGTTAAACGAAAAAGAGGAATTCCTATTTCAGCTAAATTGATATTTTCATTTTTTGTTGTTTCGTTTATTCCAATTTCAGTAATTGGTGCCGTTTCTTACAATTTATCGCAAGACAATATTGAACGTGATGTTCTATTAAATCTAAACGAACAAGCAGACATCACACTATCAAAGCTTGAATTGTTGTTTAAGGAAAGAATTGCAGATGCTCAAGTAAATAGCAATTTAGATATTCTCAAAAATGAGATTAAAACTTTAGAGATTGGATTAGAAGATAAAAATAATCCAGAATACTTGGCATCAAAAAGCAGAGTTGATGAAAGGATAAAGATTATTCAAACCGCATACGGATACGATAACATTGCAGTAGCCAATACAAATGGGGAGTTAATCTACATATCAAATGATGACTTTCAAGAATTAATTGGAATCAAAATGCAAGATATAGACAATTCAAGTTTTAAACAAGGCAAAAAAGATGTTTACATTTCTAAAGTTTTCAAAGATGTAGGTGTTGATGAAAAGCCAGATCTTTTTGTCACAGCACCAATCAAAAACAGCAATGAAGAATTACTTGGCTTATTGGTTTTAGATGTACCAATTGATCAAGTTCTTTTAGATGTCATAAAGCTGACGTATTTTGGAAATACGGGAGAGAGTTTTATTGTATCTTACATTGATGGAGAATTATCTGTCCTTCATGATGTCAGACTGGATAATGAATTAGTCAGTGGTTCTGTCTTGTGTGAGGATTATTCCATGTGTGAAGTTGGATTTAGGGCAATGGGAGGAATGAAAGGCTCAGGGGTTACAAATGACTACAGAGGTGAAGAGGTACTTGCATCTTGGAGATATAGTTCAGGTTTAGATTGGGGTCTAGTATCAAAGATGGATGTTTCAGAGGCATATGCCCCATCAAATCAATTAAGACAAGACATTATCACTTTAGCAAGTGTATTCATTATTGGTTCTGCAATTTTTGGAGTATCAATTTCAAGACTATTCTCAAATCCTTTGGTAAAATTGAAGGACTTGGCATCAAAGATTAGTGAAGGTGAATTAGACACTCATGTCCCTGTTGAAACATCTGATGAGATTGGCCAATTATCTGAAATTATGAACAAAACAGTTTCTAAATTAAAATCAGAAAGAGAAGAAAAAGATAATGTTCTAAAAGCACTGGACAACTCAACTATAACTGCAATTACTGATGAGAAAGGAACAATAACATATGCCAATAAGAAATTTGAAGACATTTCCAAATATACTGAAAAAGAGTTACTTGGAAAGAATCACAGAAT
>JBHITY010000052.1:0-6632 GCA_042138585.1 Candidatus Nitrosopumilus sp. | reverse complement strand
AATAAATTTCTCTGATTTTAAAAAAGAATCTTTTTCCTCTAGTGTGATTATACAGTGCGGGTTGAGTTTTAGAATCTTGTCTATTTTCTTTTCTTAATCTTAAAGACTAATGTCTGAATTCCATACTTTACTTTGTATTTGTCAGAATATTCCCAAAATAAACTAAATTTTGATACAAATTCTCATTTTCAGTATGAGGTTTATGTTTAGACCGTAATGCCGATTATGAAACTTAGAACAAATAATGCACCCGTTATCCTACTAAACATCAATGTAGAAGACATGTAAGGAATTAGATTTTCAACAGAGTCAAAAGTTTTCTTTAAACCAAATCCAGACTTGAACATAAGTGGAATGCTGAGAAAAGTAATCAAAGTAATTACTGGAAACAAATTCAGAGATACACCAAGAATTATCGCGCCATAAGAGACAAATGGAAATATCCAAAACAGTTTTGTTGCTTTTTGTTTTCCAACTGCAATTACCAGTGTCTTTCTACCTTTTGATTTGTCTGCATCATGATCTGGAAATGAAGCAATAAACAAAACAAGAGAGGATAATGAACCTACAACTATTCCAGCAAGAATTGACTCCATAGTTATTTGTCCTGATTGAATGAAAAAAGTACCAAGTACAATCATAGAACCTTTGACTGCAACAAAAAATTCCCCTAATCCAGAGTCAACAATTTTTGTAGAGTAAAAGTAGATGGAAAGTATAGCAAATCCCAGAATTGCTGCAATGATTATTCCATCAGTAATTACAAAGTATGCTCCAATTGCAGAACCAATTACTAAAAATGCAATTCCAGCACGATAGACACTAGAGGGTTTTAGTAATCCTTCAGGAAGAACTCCAGTTCCACCACTCATTTTTGTCTTTGGGGTTTTTGCATCTATACCACGTTTAAAATCCCAAAAGTCATTTAGTAAATCTACACTAGCATGGAGTGCCATAACTCCAGCAAAAGTCAATAGTGCATCAAATATCTCAATAGTTGAATTTTGCCACCAATTAAGAGATAGACCAACAGATACAGCAATTACTGATGCCAAAAGAAAGCGAATTCTAATGACTCTGAACCAAACTGAGAGCATCATGAATGATATGGTTTTTCACTATAATATTCATGAGATTTAGGCTTGAGCCATAATTTATTAAAAAAATCAACTTTAATCAATTATGATTATTGGTAGAGTTCTAGAGAATGAAAAGAAGGTAAAATTTGAAGAAGAGATAACATGTTCAAATTGTAGTAAGAAAGTTCCAGGAGGTCTTCAAACAGGTGAATCATACTATCAAACACAAGAATTTCAAGAAGAATTAGAGAACTTTAAGAAAAATTATCTTTGTGGGATTTGCAGAGACAAAAAACGAAGAGACTAAAACTTTTCTCTTCAAATCCTCATCGAACTAGGATTTAGATTTTTTGAGGAAAATGTATGCAACAGGATAATGCCTGAAAAAATTACCCTTTGTAAAAGGAATGGAAAAATTGTGAGATTATCGGCAGACACGAATGATTCAAAACTGACACCATTGGTAAAGAGATTCAATGCAACTAAAACTAAAATTGCAAAGTTACCATCTAAAGGGAGATTAATTGTTCAAAAAGACAAAAAATGATAATGTCTTATTCTGCATCATCTTTTCAGCATTCTAGTTTAGATTCAAATTTCTCACTTTGTACAAACTACAGAAATGATAGATAATATCTTCACATAATGTAAATTTTTGTGGAAGACATCCAATCCACATAAAACAATTGATCTAAAGAATTTTGTTAGAAATTAAACTAGAGATTCGTCACTAACTTCAATAGGTTTTCTGCCCATAAATCCAGAGTCTTTTTCGTGCCAAAATTTTATCTCAGTTTCACCATACTTCCAACATAGCCAAACTTCCTCATCAAATCGTTTGGAAGGAAAATCTAACAATCCTTGCTCAATGCTTTTGACTACAACGCCGGTATTCTCAAGAATTTCAACTGATTCATAGAATTTAGTGATTGCAGAGTTTAGTTGCTGCTTTAGTGTCACGTATTCTTCAAAGGAGTTTGTAGTTGAAATGCTCATTTGTAATTGCTGTTCGAGTTTTTTCACTTCATTTTGTTTTGCCAAAGCATATTCGTATTTCTTTATGACATCAGGAAGTGCTTCATTTGCTTCATTTGTGGTAAAAAACGAGAACATGTAAACTCTGAATATTTCTGGATTAAAAATCTTAGGCGCAAATTTATTAGTTAAACTCTTTGAGAAAAAATATGAGTGAAGAACAATTAGAGGCATTAATAGTTCAAACAATCAATGGAGCTGTAGCAACAATTCCTGCATACCTTGATGAGATTAAAGAAAACAAGGAAGTCCTAAAAGTGGAAGACCCAAAAGAGTTCGTATATGGAATTGTATTGGGCATGGCATTAGGCATGAGTGGCGCAATACTTAGTGCTCAAAAAGAGATGCCAACACCAGAAGATCAAATCAAAGTAAGAGATATCGTCTACAAGCACATACCAGAGATTAGAGAACGGATTTTCAATTGACCGAATTCAGTGAAAAAGAAAAAGAGTTTCTAAATTCATTAGAAGAGGCAAGGATATCTACATCTCATGATGATATTCCTCACGTAAAACCAGTATCTTTTGTACTAGATAAAAACGCCATAATTATTGCAACAGATTATGAAACAAGAACGTACAAGAATCTAAAAACAAATCTAAACACAAGTGTGGTAATTGACATTTACAAATCAGGGGGTCACAAAGCAGTTCTAATTCAAGGGAAGGCAGAGGTTGTAGAAAACGGTGAAGAGTTCAAAAGACTATACGATATATTTTTTGAAAAATTTGAATGGGTTAGACGTGATCCTTGGAAAGAAAATGAGGCGCCATTTCTAAAAATTATTCCAAATAACAAAGTGAGTTGGGGATTAAACACAAAAATTTGAGTAGATGCAGATTTCCAAAAGGGAACATAAAGTGCTTATCAAGAAGATTAGTGTTTTTTTCGATTTTTTAGTTTTTTAGCTCTGGGTTTTGATCTTAGTAATCTTCCACAACAAGGACACCACAGACCTTCCCAGTTGATGAACAGTTCACATTCAGGACATCTTTTTTGGCCCAACTCATATCTCCCACCATCAACACTAGTGCTTGTTGCTTTGTATTTTTTACAAGACCCATTACAATGCATGATAATTATGAAATTGGGATATAGAAAAACAGTTTCATTATTTTCAAATGTGTGAGACACAACCCCAACAAATAAAGAATACAAACAAAAGAAAAAATCATGTCAAATAAAATCAAATGTTCACACATTCTAGTCTCAAAGCAGAGTGAAGCACTAGCAATTATGGAGAAATTAAAGAGTGGTGAAAAATTTGGAAAGTTAGCTAAAGAATTATCCATTGACTCTGGTAGTGCCAAAAAAGATGGCAATCTTGGATACTTTACAAAAGGCATGATGGTAAAACCATTTGAAGATGCTGCATTCAAACTACAAGTTGGGGAAACATCAGAGCCAGTAAAATCAGAATTCGGCTATCATATAATCAAAAGATTCGGATAGTTATTCGTCAGATTTTAAATGAGATGCTTTTTCAAAATCACCGTTAATTTTTTGACTTATTTTCTTAAAATCAGCACGAATTTCTTTGTGTAATAGTTTCTCTTTTTTGATCAATTCTTCCATTTCTTTGGTTTGTTTTGGTCCAAAAAGAGTGAATCTCAGAAAAGTTTTTTGAAAAACAACATCCATTTTACATTCTTAAAACCAAAATAAAATAAACATGAATTTCATGCACCATTATAGGCATGGCAGTAATAACTGAGAAAATCATTGATGAAATTTTAGAGTATTTAGAAAAATCAATTAAGAATTTAGCTAGAGATGCATTTGAGAATTTAGAGATGGGAGGGGGATTTGAAGGAACAATTAACTTTGTAGAAAATCAATTTGAAATTAGATTAGAGAATTTACTTGTAGCAAAGGGTTCAAGTACACATCATTTAGAATCAGGAATGAAAAATAAAATCATTCAAAGAAAACAAGCAATTATTCAAGAAATTACTAAGCAATACAAAAATTAAATGAATGCATCAAGACCAGTTTTTTTAGCAATAATTTCTTGATTCTTCTCCAATACTTTGGTCATTTTATCACCCATTCCTTTTGATGCAGACATTTTTCGTTTACCTATCCAATAGTATGTTTCATCAATGGTATTTTTTGCAATAAGCACAACTAATTTTCCAGTATCCTTTCTTCCAGTCCTACCTCTTCTTTGAATAAATCTAACAGAGCTAGGAACATTATCATAAAAGATAACCTGATTTACTTCAGCAATATCCAATCCTTCTTCACCAACTCGGGTTGCAATTAATACATCAAATACACCATCACGGAATTTTTGTACAGTTTCAATCTGCTTTTTTTGTTTGAGTCCTGTTTCTCCGGCTTTGCCAATTAAGATTCCTGCAGAAACTCCAAGTTCAGTTAACTTGTTGTAGATTAAATCAACAGAGTCACGATAACTAGTAAAAATCAAAGCTTTACCTGGAACAGATTCTATGATATCTTTTAGTTTAGGAATTTTAGAGTGTTCAATTCCTTTTGATTGAGCTTCTTTTGCAAGTTGTACAGCACGAGTAAAATTTGGGTCAACCTCAAAGAGTTCTTTTACTCCTGCTCCTTTTTTTGCCTTGGCACGCTCACAGAATTTCAAAAAGGGCGTAATTCCATGTGCCTCTAAAATGTTTAACGCATAATGAATTCGAATTGCAGTAAATAGTGGCTTTGCTGAACGACGATTCTGATTTAATACAAATTGTCTAATTCTCAATAAAGCAGAAAGAGATTGTTGTTCTGCAAGTTTTATTCCATTATCACGTAATGTTTCATATCTTTGATCAAGGGCTAATTTCAATAGTGTTTGAATGGATTTTAGTTCAGGAGGTAGTTCGACATTTATCCATTCAGTATTTGTCTCTTGAGTGTATGGTTTTACATCAGGACTGTTTTCTGTTCTCTCAGCAACGCTGGCAATTTTTAATTTAGTTAGAATTTCAGTTGCCTTGTCTTTTTCACTAGGTAGTGTTGCAGTCATTCCAACAACTCTTGCATCAGAATTTACAAAACGTTCTGCAATACCAGAATATGCATAATCTCCTACAGTTCTATGTACTTCATCAAATATCACAAGATTAAATTGATTAGATGAAACAATTCCTCTATCCAAATCATTTTTTGCAATTTCAGGAGTTGCACAAATTACGCTATTATTCCAAAGTTTAGTTCTTTTTTGGATAGTATCCTCTCCAGTTATTAAGGCAACATCATCTAAGGTAAGATTCTCTTTTAGAAATTCATAATGTTGATTCACAAGTACTCTAGTAGGTGCCAAAAATAATGCACCGCCTGTACCTTTTGATAAATATTCAGCAATAACTTGTAAAGCGATTGCAGTTTTTCCAAGACCAGTTGGCAAAACAACAATGCAGTTTTCAGAAATAGCTTGGTTTGCAAGGTTTACCTGATAATCTCGCTTTTCAATAGAGTCTTTCTTGACATATTTTTTTTCGATAAATTCAGTCAACGTATAATGAAAATTTGTAATTTATTGATTTTATGCTTTCGTGTAGTTATGCATTGACAAATGTGTACCATCTAGTTTCGATTTTCCAGAAATTCGTGCCTAGAACATACAATTTTCCACTAGAAATTAGAAAAACAACTCCATTTTTATCCAATTATGCTCAGATATGAATATGAGTGAAAATCCCAATGAAGAATATTTTCAATCATTGTTAGAGTCTTTAAACAAGGATCCCAATTGGAGAATAGTTGAAGAGCAATTAGAAAAATACGAATTAATCAAAAAAGATCTTACTCCAGAACAACAAGCAATAATTTCTGAAATGGGAAGAGCAATGCTGGCATTAGCAGACTCACAGCCAAAAATCATAATTGACAAATTCCTGGAATTGGTTCAAAATCTAAATAAAAAATAAAAAATAAGAAAGAAGATTAATCTAGTTTTTTCTTTGCTTTGTTAATCATAGCAGTCTCCTCACGGAGGTGCTTTTTGAGTAATCGCTCATGTGCTTTTTTATGAACGCTGTATGCTTTGTTCAAAGATTTTTTGGTCTTTGCTTTTTTTACAGCATCGTTAAATTTTTTGTGAATAGCGTTTACTTCGGCTGTATAGTTTGCCATCAAATCCACAATTGAGAACATGTTAAAGAAGTTTGTGGACAGATTCTGCATGAATGTATTGATCGCAAAAAATCAAAATTTAACGTGATCCATATATTGAACAGACAAACAGGACTGTTGTTGAGTGCTTTTGAGAGACCAAATTGGGACGAGTATTTTATGTTGCAAGCAGAGCTTGCAAAATTGCGTTCAAACTGTGTAACAAGACAAGTAGGAGCAGTCATTGTTAGGAATCACAGACAGTTAGCAACAGGTTACAATGGAACACCACCTGGAATCAAAAATTGTTTTGATGGAGGTTGTAAGAGATGTCAATTAAGAATGGAAGGAAAAATTGAATCAGGTGCATCGCTTGACAGATGTCTTTGCAATCATGCTGAAGCTAATGCAATAATGCATTGTGCAATATTAGGAATA
>JBHITY010000051.1:0-6907 GCA_042138585.1 Candidatus Nitrosopumilus sp. | reverse complement strand
ACTTGATCATCTCAGGTACAAAATTAACAATTCAAAAGAATACATCCTTGATTATGTTAATGAACATTATCCAAATGAAAAATGGCTTTTTACTTTATTATTGAGAATGTATAATTCCAATCAAAATAGTCACATGTGGTCTTTAATTTACAAAATTGCAATTTACTTGATGAAGAGAATTTCTCAAAAAATTAATTTTCAGAATCAGGATCCAAGTTTTATGAAAGATAGAAATCTTGCAACCATGTTCAAAATGGCATTGTAAGCAAGATAACTCTCAAAAACTCGAATAGATTTTAATATGACAAAACGCCGTTTTTCAATTAGATAAATGTCCGAATCAACAGAAAAAAAATTAGATGCAACTGGATTATTTTGTCCAGAACCCGTCTTTAGAACAAAAATTGAAATTGAAAGAATGCAAGTAGGTGAAATACTAACTGTTTCTGCCGATGATCCTGCAGCTGAAGATGATATCTCTAGATGGGTAACTAGACAGGGTCACGAATTGTTAGACATGTCCAAAGACGGAGATGTAATTACATTTCAAATTAAAAAGGTGAAATAACCAAATCATGACTACTGTAACTGACACAGATGTATTGAATCGTGTAGGTAATACTCCTCTTGTGAAATTAGATTCTCTTTCACATGATAATGTAGATTACTTTGCAAAGTTAGAAGGTCATAATCCATTTGGCTCAGTTAAAGACAGAGCTGCCTATTGGATGATAAAAGATGGTGAGGAAAAAGGAATCTTAACCAAAGGTAAGAGCATCATTATAGAACCGACTTCTGGAAACACTGGAATTGCATTAACTGGAATTGCAAATCTTTTAGGATACAAAGTTGAGATAGTTATTCCTGAAAAGGCAAGTAATGAAACTAAAGATATTATTCGAAATCTAGGTGCAAAAGTATTTGAAACTAGTGATGATTTGTGCCCTAAGGTTGGTGCAGGAACTGATCAAAGCATTGCATTAGCAACTTCAATTGCATCCTCAAGACCAGACACATACTATTCTCCTAATCAATATGCTAATGAAGCAAACTTCAAAGGTCATTACAATGGAACAGGACCTGAAATTTGGAGACAAACTGAAGGTAAGGTGACTCATTTCTTTACTGGTGTGGGTACGGGCGGAACCATTACCGGCATTGGTGCATTTCTTAAAGAGAAAAATCCTAATATCAAAATCATTGGATGTCAACCACAACAAAATCATCTTATTCAAGGATGGAGAAATTTTGAAGAATCTGCAAAACCTGATCTATTTTTGAAACGAGAGAATGTAGTTGATGATTGGGTTTCTGTAGATAATGACGAAGCATTTTCTGTTGTAAAAGATGTTTTTGAAAAAGATCAACTCTTGATCAGTCCTTCTTCTGCTGCAGTTTATGCCTGTATGAAAAAATATCCTATTGAGGGAGATGCTTGTGTTGTTGGAATTTTTGCTGATGATGGTAGAAAATTCAAGAGCGTTTATGCCAAACAAAACGTAATGTCTGAAGAAGATTTTGAAAATTGTCTTAAAGACGCACAACACATGTCTGAATTAGCATACTAGTCACTCTAAGATATTTTTCAAATGTTTTTCATAAAAATCTCTAAAGTATGAATTCATGTCTCTCTCATGATGCAGACATTTGTTGCTTTCTTCTGTAATGTTGTTTTTGAGTTCTCTACTCCATTGGCTTTGTTGTCTGTCTTTTGAATTTATGACTGAAGGATTTTCTTCAATCTTTTTCATGATTTCTATTAACGATGATGATAATTGTCTAAATCTGCTAATTTGTAAAAGAAATCTTTCTGATTCTTCTTTCTCAATGTTCTTAATTAGTGAAAAAATTTCATTATAATATTCTAAAGCTTTTTTGCTATATTCATCAAAACTTTGAATTCTTTTTTGCCAATATTCTTTTGATGTTTTTTCTTCTACTTTGTAACTGAATTGAATTTTGCTTAATTCCATGCCTAGTTTTGCAAGTTTATCACTGTGCTCTTTTACCATATTTTTCGTGTTTTCTGCATCGTCATTCATAAAAATTGGTAGATGTGCACCCATAAAGAGTTTAGATCTATGGTTTCCAGGAATCCAAAGATTCTTTTGAATACTCTAATAGGCATTTCTCACAAAATGAATCCCATTCACCAATCTTCAATTTTTTAAAATATTCTAATGTCCAACTGTAAGGTGGTTCTTTTCTATATTGGAACTGCTGGATTGTATAGATATCTTTTTCAAAAAATTTGTTTAAGCATTTTTTACATTGTGCATTTTTCATTCTTTTTTATCTGCAGTCTCTGTTAGATATTTGTCAACATCAATTGCTGCCATGCACCCATACCCTGCAGCAGTAATTGCTTGTCTGTAATTTCTATCATGAACATCTCCTGCCGCAAAAACACCTTCAACGTTAGTATGAGTTCTATTTTTCAATACGACATATCCTTCATCATCCAAATCAATTTGATTTTTGAATAATTTTGTATTTGGTTCATGTCCAATAGCAACAAAAAGACCTCCTACATCTAATGTTGTCTCTTCATTAGTTTTTAGATTTTTCAAAACTGCCTGTTGCATTTTTTGGTCGCCTTTAATATCAACTACCGCCGAATCCCAATGGAATCTTATTTTTTCATTATTTTCTGCTCTTTCTTGCATTACTTTACTTGCACGTAATTCATCTCTTCTGTGAACCAAATGAACCGTAGTTGCGAATTTTGTAAGAAATGTTGCTTCTTCAACTGCAGAATCCCCTCCTCCAACAACTACCAATTCTTGATTTCTAAAGAAAGGACCGTCGCATGTTGCACAGTATGATACACCTTTTCCTCCAAAAGTTTCTTCACCTTCCAATCCTAATTTTCTTGGATTTGCACCCGTTGCAATAATGATTGCACGCCCCTCATATTCTTCTGATGCTGTCAAAACCTTCAATGGTTTTCTTCTAAAATCTACATCTACTGCCTCATCATCCACAATAGTTGTTCCCATTCTTTGACATTGTTTTCTCATTTCTATCATCAAGTCTGGACCCATGATGCCCTTTTCAAATCCAGGATAATTTTCTACTTCAGTTGTGTTAACTAGTTGTCCTCCAGGTAGTATTCCTGATAAAATCAATGTATCATATCCTGCTCTAGAACAATAAATTCCAGCAGTATATCCCGAAGGACCTGCTCCAATAATTACTACATCAAATTTTGTTTTCTTCTTATCTGGCATCTTCGGTCCATCATCTTTTGATTCTAGGACTGTAGCCCCCGCATCTGCTGCCATCATAGTAATTCATCTTTTAATTTCAATAATTTAAGTGAATATCCCTTTTTGATTAATCATCTTTCATTCTCATCAGAATTTGGTCACATATTTTACGCATTTGAGAATCAGATCCAACACTGGAAATTCTTACAATGTCTGATGTTGTGATAACTCCTACAATTCTTTCGTTTTCAATAACTGGAAGTTTATGAATTAATTTTTCTTTCATAATCTCTGATGCTTCCCAAATTGTTTCTTCAGGATCTATTGTTATCAAAGGTGATGACATTACTTCTGAAATTTCTGTAAACAAAGGCCTTCCTTCAGCTGCTACTTTTGTTACAAAATCTCTTTCAGTAACAATGCCTATGGGTTTTGATTCATCTGTTACAATCACACAACCAACATTAAGTCGATTCATTTCATTTGCTGCATCTTGTAATGATGTAGATTTTTCTGCTGTCAAGACATTTTTGCTCATTACCTGATTGACAAATGTGTTGTCCATGATTTTTTGGTTCTTTTCAATTATATCATATAAATTCTAAATTATCATAATTGAAAATCAGTTCAGATAATAACTAAAGCCTTTTAATCTTCAATTTTATTATTTTAAAATATGGTCATTAAAACAAAGAAGATTCTTGTGCCTCTAGATGGTTCAAAAAATTCTATTCGTGGATTAGATATGGCTATTCATATTGCAAGACAGTCTCAAGGTGTAATTGTAGGCTTGACTGTGAAATCTGTGCCTGGAATTTATGCTATTCATCCTTTAGGTTTTTTGGATTTTAATTCTTCAAAAGAAATGAAAAAAACCCTTGATGATGCAAAATTAAGAGCAGCAAAAAAAGGAATCAAGTTAATTTCAAAAGCATTATCTGGTGATCCTGGATATGATATTGCACGATTTGCAAATAATAAAAGAAATGGAATTGACTTGGTTGTTATTGGTGCTCGTGGAAGAGGTTCTGCAAAAGAGTTTTTCTTGGGTAGTGTCTCAAACTATGTATTGCACAAGTCCAAAAAACCAGTACTTGTTGTAAAATGAACGCAAATACAAATAATTTTAAAACAATCCTTGTGCCTCTAGATGGTTCAAAATATTCAGAAAAAGCATTACAGCGTGCATGTGAAATTGCTGATGTATTTGACTCTAAGATAATTTTAGTTTATGTAGTTGAAAAATCATTACCAATTAATCTGTTAGATCGAAAAGAATACCTGACAATTCTTAGAAAATTTGGTAAAAGAACTCTTGAAAATGGAAATAAAATACTTTCAAAAAAAGATCTTTCTGGAAAATCTCTCATTAAAGAAGGAAACATTGTTTCTGAAATTGAAAAAATTGTTAAATCTGAAAAATGTGATTTGATTATTGTTGGAAATAAAGGGCTTGGTGCTGTTACAAGATTTTTACTTGGAAGTGTGTCAAATAAACTTGCTCAACATTCAAACTGTTCTTTGCTGATTGTAAAGTAAGTTAATTTGCAAGAACTCCAACAATATCTGATTTTGTAATAATCCCCACTAGTTTTGAATTCTTTACAACTGGCAATCCGCTAATGTCGTGTTTGATCATAAGTGTAATTGCTACTCTGATCTCTTTTTCTGCTCCAACTGTAATTGGGTTTGAAGCCATTATGTCTGTAGCGTGAAATGGGAAGAGGTAACTCATTTGATTTGCATGTCCCTCTTCTAATCCTTTTTTGAACTTGTATTCTTGTACTTCTTTTGGATCTGCTGACTCTGCTATCCATTGAGGTATTTTTGCTGGCACAAAATCTCTGAATGTAATAATCCCCACTGGTTTTTGGTTTCTAGTAATAATTACCCTTGAAATTCCATATTTCAATAACAAACTTTCAACATGTAATATTGGATCACTTGGTGATGCCGTTACTAGATTTTTCTTCATTACCTGAGATACTTTGAGTGATTCAGAACTTTTTGTTAGGAATATCTTGACTAGATCTGTTTTTGTTATAATTCCTCCAAGTGTTTTGTCTTCATTTAAAATAATTACAACACTAATTCTGTGTTTTTTCATCATCTTGGCACATTCATTAACAGTGTTTTCTCTAGTTAGTGTGAATAGTTTTTTTTGTTTGAAACTTTTTGCAAGTACTGATTTGATCGGCTTGTTTCCTAATTCATAAATTTTTTTTGCAATGTCTTTTTCAGTAATTACTGCTATTGGTTTTTTCTTATCTATTACGACCACTCTTTTGACTTTGTTTTTAAGTAGTGCTTCTCTAACTTTCACTAATGTTGAATTTGGTCCTACTGTAATGGGTTTTGTTAGCAGATTTGTTAATTTTGAATTTTTCAGGTTCACATTGGACTTTTTATGATATTCATTAAAAACATGTCTTTTCCAATACCAAGAATGAAAATCACGACTAATAATTACTCATAAAGTTTTTAATCAGATTTTTAAGATATGTTTTATGAGCGAAAAAATCCCATTATACGTAGTTGGTTTATCTAAAGATGAACCTGCAAATGAAGTCCTATATTCAAAATTTGGTGCAGCCCTTGAGAAGGTTCAACCTGTTCTGTCCGATATTATTGAGGCTAAAATTGATGTAAAATCTCAAAATCCTGAAGGTAGTAGAACACACTATGATGTTACAGCTACAGTAAAGACATCCAAAAACCAACTTGTCTATACAGAATCAGATTGGGATATTCTCAAAATTGCTGATGAATTGTGTAGAAAACTTGAAAGAGAATTGGAATCACATGATGACAAACGTCAAAGAGATAGCGTTCGTAAGAGAGAGGGCTAAAAAATTTGTTCAAGAATATTCTAATTCCATTTGATTTGTCTACTCAATCTACTAGATCTTTTAAAGTTGCAGTTGACATTGCAAAAAAATATGACTCAAAACTTACTTTGTTAACATGTCTTGAAGGAGATGCATGGCATCACAAGTATTATGATTCTCGAGCTGATAACGAATTAATCAAAAAACAAAAAAAAGTTTCAGAAAAACACATTGAAAAATTAGAAGCAATTGCCAAAAAAAATAATCTTTCTGTTAAATCTCATATCATTAAATCAAAATCTGTCATAAATGATATTGTAGTTTTTGCAAAATCTAGAAAACATGATCTTATAGTTATTGGTTCTCATGGTAGAACTGGATTAGACAAAGTTATCTTGGGCAGTGTTGCAAATGGTGTTTCTCAAAAAGCAAAGTGTCCTGTTCTTATAGTAAAGTAATCTAGTGATACTATTGATTTCAATCGTAGGTACTGGCAGAGTTGGTGCTTCAATTGCTTTTCTGTGTGTCTCTAATGCATTAGATGATGTGTTACTTGTAAATCGAACAAAAGAAAAGGCTATTGGAGAATCTTTAGATGTTGCAAGTGCTATTCCCGCATACTCAAAATTTTCTATTCGTGGAACTGATGATTATTCTGAATTAGTGGGTTCAGATATTGTTGTGATTACTGCTAGTGTAGGTGTTTATACTAAGGATAGATCTGAAAACATAGATTTTCAAGTTAAAATGATCAAAGATATTGCTGAAAAAATTAAGCAATATTGTCCCTCTGCTATTGTTTTGATAATTTCAAATCCTCTTGATGTTTTAACTTATTTTTTCCAGAAAACAAGTGGGTTTTCTAGATTC
>JBHITY010000050.1:0-7044 GCA_042138585.1 Candidatus Nitrosopumilus sp. | reverse complement strand
AATCCTAAAAGATATTGTTTCATTTTATTTACACCTAATTGTCAGGACATCCGTCAGTGTCTAGGTCACCGTCATAGTCTTCTGGTTCAAGTGGGCACAAATCATATTCATTGATTATATCATCTAGGTCTGCATCATGTTTGTATCTTGATTGTTCTGGAGCAATATCAGGACAGCCATCATCATCATTGTATTTGTTCCAAGATTCTTTAAGATTTGGACACAAATCAACATCGTCATTAATTCCATCCTCATCATTGTCAATTACCATATTTCCAATTGGAAGAACATCTGGGCAACCGTCATAGTCAACATATCTGTTCCAAGTCTCATTTTGAGTTGGACACATATCCATTACATCTGGAACACCGTCACCATCAGAGTCTGGTTGAGTATCATCAATATCTGGGCATCCATCATTATCTTGGAAGCCATTGTAATTTTCTGCAACTAGGGGACATTCATCATTAACATCAGGAATACCGTCATTGTCTGAATCAACCACAAATGATTCAGAGATTGTATCAGGACAGCCATCATCATCTTGGAATTTATTGTAAGTTTCTTTTGCAGTTGGACATGCATCTATTGCATCAGGAATACCATCTTGGTCTCTGTCAATACCTATAATGTAATCATCAGGACAACCGTCAAGATCAAGAATTCCGTTATAGGTTTCTGGTTGATTTGGACAATGATCATTGTAATCATTAATTCCGTCATTGTCAGAATCTGGAGAGCCTTTGTTATCTGCTACAGAATCAGGACAACCGTCTTCATCTTGGAATTTATTGTAAGTTTCTGGAACTAGTGGACATTCATCTACTGAATCTACTAATCCATCAAAGTCTGAATCTAAATCAGTAAGGAAATCAGGATAATCAGGACAACCGTCTTCATCTTGGAATCCATTGTATCTTTCTCTATCTAGTGGACATTCATCAACTGAATCTGGAATACCATCATAGTCTGAATCTAAATCAGATGCACTGTCAGGACAACCGTCTTCATCATTGTATCTGTTCCAGGTTTCAGCAGTTGAAGGACATTGATCTAATGAATCTCTAATTCCGTCTCCATCAGAATCCATAACTGATACATCTGGACAGCCATCTTCATCATGATATCCATTGAATGTTTCAGGTTCTAGTGGACATTGGTCATTCAAATCATGAATTCCATCACCATCAAAGTCAAATGCTGATAGTCCAGAAACAGAATCAGGACAACCGTCTTCATCTTGGAATTTATTGTAAGTTTCTTTTACAGTTGGACATTCATCAAATGCATCAGGAATTCCATCTAAATCACGATCACCATATCCAGAAAGATCAGGACAACCATCTCTATCTTGGAATCCATTATAGGTTTCTGGTTGATTTGGACAATGATCATTGTTATCAATTATTCCATCACCGTCAGTATCAAATGCACCCTTGTTATCTGCAATAAAGTCAGGACAACCATCCAAGTCTTTGAACATGTTGTAAGTTTCTTTTACAGTTGGACATTGATCAATACTGTTTGGAATACCGTCTAAATCAGAATCAACATCACTTGAATATGGTGGAATGTCTGGACAACCGTCTGCATCTTCAAATCCATTGTATCTTTCAGGTTCTAGAGGACATGCATCATCTACATCCATGATTCTATCACCATCTGCATCATTTAGAGAACCAGCAAATGAAGGAATTGAATCAGGACAACCATCATAGTCAGCAAAGCGATTAAAAGTTTCAGGATCAGTTGGGCAAATATCAAATTGATTTGCAATTCCGTCACCATCAGTATCAATAAAATCAGTATCTAATGTAATATCAGGACATCCATCAGTGTCTCGATAATCATTATACACTTCAGGTTCTGTTGGACACAAGTCTATAGAATCTTGTATACCATCATTATCAGTATCAACAAAAGCAAAGTCAGTAACAGAATCTGGACAACCGTCCAAATCTTGGAATTTATTGTAAGTTTCTGGATTTAATGGGCATTGATCAACTGCATCAGGAACTCCATCTCTATCACGGTCACCAGAACCAAAGTCATCAGGACATCCATCAGTGTCTAAAATACCGTTAAAAGTTTCAGGTTGTGTTGGACAATTATCTACAGTATCAACAAATCCATCACCATCAGAATCTGGTAATCCACCAGGTCCACCTTGAGGATTGATGTCTGGACAGCCATCTTCATCTTGGAACATATTGTAGTGTTCTCTAAGATTTGGGCATTGATCAATATGATCTTCTATTCCATCATAGTCTTCATCATACCATGGTACAAAGTTTGATGGACATCCATCAACTGCACCCTCATAATCTTCACGCAGATTAGGACATGCATCAACTGAATCATCAACACCGTCATTGTCTAAGTCACCTGCTGCAAATGCAGGATTCATAGGCATGCTGGTTAGAGTCGTTAATAGTAACAATAGGAATGGTAAGGTGTGTATTTTTTTCAATGCCTAAAATATTCCTGAGGATCCAGTAATTAAACCTCACTCTAAATTCGACCAAAAATATCAAAGGTTCCGGGAAAATTTTCAATCTTGATCAAAAAACTCGATCAATTTAAGTAAACCAAAACAAGATCTGGACTTATGAGTTGTTCAGGAGAAGTAGTTGAAGGAGAAGAGCAATTAATTCAGATAAAGCCTGCAATTTCTGAGCAATTAAAAAAAGCAAAGTATGGTGTGGCAGATCACTCAACTGTAGAGTTATGTCATTGGACAAAAAAATCATTCAAACATGAAGGAAGTTGCTATAAACACAAGTTTTATGGAATTTCAACCCATAGATGTATGGAGTTTTCTCCAGCTGGAATGCACTGTGAGAACAGATGTGTGTATTGTTGGAGACCAATGGAGTTTTATGATTCATTAGAAATGAAACCAGAGCAAGTTGCAGAGCCTGAAGAAATTCTAACTAAACTAATGGCTGAAAGAAAAAAATTGATCAACGGGTATTATGGAGATTCAAGAAATGATAAACAGAGATTGGATGAGTCATTACTCCCTAGCCACTATGCAATTTCACTATCAGGTGAACCTACAATGTATCCAAAATTACCAGAGCTCATAAAGTACCTAAACTCACTAGAGGCAACAAAATCAATTTTTCTTGTAACAAACGGTCAAGAACCAGACATGATTCAAAGACTACAAGATGAAGATGCGCTTCCAACACAATTGTATCTATCAACTAATGCCGCAGACTATGAATCATTTTTAAAAATTAACAAACCAAAGTATGATGATTCATGGGAAAGGTGGAATAGAACACTTGGTATGCTGAAACATCTCAATACAAGAACTGTTTTACGAGTAACTTTGATCAGAAATTATAATGATCAGGACCATATGATTCCAGCATTTGCTAAAATGTTTAAAGAATCTAGCCCTCATTTTGTTGAAATAAAATCTTACATGCACATTGGACGCTCTACAAATAGACTAGAGCATTCAAACATGTTAGAGATGGATGAAGTGAAAAGATTTAGTGAACAAGTTGCAAAGCAGAGTGAGATTTTTTCAGTAATGGATGAAAGTTTTGTCTCAAGAATTTCTATTTTACAAAATAATGAAAGATTTATCGACCGTTGGATTCCTGCTTATCTAAATACCAACTAGAGAATTTTTTCAATGCTTTGAATCTATGAGATAATTCATTTTTGTCATTTATTTGTGCAAAAGTTTTTGTTGAATTTTTTGGAACAAAAATCGGATCATACCCCCAACCTTTACCTTTTTGAGATTTTGAGATAGCACCATCTAGTTTTGCATCAAATGTTTTGAGAGTTTTTTTATCGCAATAAGTAATGATTGAAACAAACTTTGCATTTCTTTTTGATGAAAGTAGTTTTAGGATTCCTTTGTTACCTAATGTTTTGAAGACATATGATGAGTATGGACCTGGAAAGCCGTTCAAAGAATCGATAAACAAGCCATCATCTTCAATAATTATTGGTTTTTTACATTTTGAAAATGCATCTTTAGCTTTGTTTTCTGCAATCTCTTTAAGAGAACTAGATTGAATCTCTTCTAGATTTAATTTGAAAAAGCCTAACTTTATTCCAAATGAATCTAGAATTTTTTTAGCTTCTTTGTATTTGTGAGAGTTTGAAGAAACAAAGTACAGATCAAACGACTTGTGCATATCTACCACGACTTTCAATATCTGATACCAATTTAGTGATTTTCACATAATTGGCATTGCCAACTACAGATTTGTATCCAAGCAGGAAATTTTTCCAAGCAGGAACCATAATTTTTGCATGAGCGCTGTTTAGGATTTCCTTGATTAATCGTAAATCAACTGCGTGATCTTCAGGTTTTATGGTATTTTGAGATAGGCCAAAGTCAATCACATAGACATTATTTTTAAAGAAAATAAAATTTGAAGTAGTCAAATCCCCGTGCATGATACCATTTTTGTGAAGCATACCAACTAATTTTCCAATTGTTTTAGATAATTGAATTATTTTTGATTCTGATAAATCATGAACAGGTTTTCCAGGAATTTCTTGCATGATAATTGATGTGTTTTTTAAATTAACAAAATAAACTAGAGGTGCAGGAATACCAAATGCTTTGACTTGTGAGATTATTTGGGATTCTTTGATAGTTCGTTGTTTTCTAATTTTTGAATCAAGAGAAGAATTTCTATAATTTTTTGTCTTCCTGATTTTTAGAATGGCTTTTGAATTTTGCCACATTGTTTGGTAAATATCAGCTTCAGCACCTTTTTTGATCAATTTCATTAACGTTATATTCAAATGAATTCAATAAAAATTAATCATGGAAGAAGGAGAGAAGAGACTAAAGCAAGAAGACTGTAGTGAAGACGGTTTAGGTTCAGGAATTCTCACATTAACCAACAAGAGATTAGCTTTTGATAAAACTAGAGCAAGAATGATGGATTTTTCAAAACATATGGGAGATACAATACTTGACATCACGTTAGATAATGTAACTAAAACATGGAAAGAGGGATTACTTATGAAAAAAGTGTGTTTTATTGTTAAGACAGATGAAGGTGAAAAAACCTACAAGTTTGGTGTGTTTAACACAAAAAGTTGGCTCAAAAGTATTGATGAGGCAGTTGCTAGTTACAAAAATTAGTAATTCACTTTAACAGTATCTAATCTCCAAGACTGTGTTACAAAAGTATCTTTTAGAGGCACACCTTTTTTGATTTGAGATTCTAAGAGTCCTGTCCAACATATTTGGCTACCACAATCTCCAGCATATTTCAGAGGAACAACAAAGAATTTTGCACCATGTCTTTTGCAGACATCTTGTAGCATTTCAGATAACCGTTTGTTGGCAGCAACACCACCGACAATCATCAATTCTTTTTTTCTTGTAAAAGACAATGCGCGTTCAACAGCTTCTGAAATCATTGCAAAAGCAGTTTCCTGAAGGGAATAACATGCATCGACTTTGCTTTGTTTTGCTACAGATTTTGTTGCAGATAATAATCCAGAAAAGGAGACATCATTTCCTTTTACTGAATAAGGTAACGTAACATAATTCGAGGATGTTGTTGCTAATTCTTCAATGTTTTTTCCACAAGGAGATGCAAAACCAATTGATCTGCCAAACTGATCAAGTAATTGTCCCAAAGTAATATCCAAAGTTTCACCAAATACTCTCCACTGCTTGTTAAGAAATGCCAAGAGCATTGTATGACCTCCAGAGACTAGTAGAACCAAGGGATTAGTTGCACCAGTAAGTAATTTTCCTAATTCAATATGACCCAGTGCATGATTTACAGGATAAATTGGAATTTTGTAAAAGGATGCCAATGATCTTGCAACTACTGCACCAACACGCAAACATGGTCCCAAACCAGGACCACCAGCATAAGATACAATATCCAAGTCAGTTACTTTGATTTTTGCCTCATCAAGGCACTCAGACAACACCAGAGAACTATTTTCAATATGGTGTCTTGAGGCTTCTCTTGGATGGATTCCTTCTCCATCAGCGGGACGATAGATTTTCCTAACATCAGACAAAATTTTTCCTTTGTTTCCTTTCTTTTCTATAACAGCACATGAAAATGTGTGAGCGGTGCTTTCTATTCCTAATCCTAACATATTATCCCCTACTTAGTGTTGATACAATTTTAATCACATCACCATTTTTTAGTTTCTGATCACCGCTGATTCTTTGCTTTGTTTTACAGTCAATTGCATGCAAAAATCCTTTTGCAATATCTGCATGAATTAATCCAGCCAAATCCTTTGCAGTAGAATCTTGAGGCACCAATTTAGTATCAGGAAGAATCACTCCATCTTTGTTGGTAAGTTTTGTTTCATCTTCAACGGGATAGACCACAATAAAATTTAATGAATCAAAAACTGCAGTGTTGAGAATTTTTTGGATTCCAGTGGAAGGTATTTTTTCAAAGACAGATTTTACTAAATCAAGAGCCTTTTGTTGTGGAGGAGCAATTTCTTTGCCTTCTACGATAGAAAATCCTTCATCACCAGATGAATAGTTTACAATTCCAGCCTTTGATGCTTTTCTTAGTAACAGTTCGGTTTCTGCACTACAAGGAATTACATTGTCATCTATTTTCTTGATAATATCAAGATCAGGACACAAATCTGCTTTGTTTGCAGCAATAATCATTGGTTTTGTATTTTTTCTAAGTTCACGTGCAAAGTTTACAATATCATCATCAGTCCATTCTTTTGGATCTCTTGAGATAAAACCGAGTTTTTGCAGGACGTCTTGTACTTGAAAATCTTTGATTCCTAAACCAGTAAATCGTTTTGCAATACCATCTGTAAGTTTTGCTCTTTTTTGATGAATCTCTCGTGTAATTTTGTCCCATTCACGTTTTAAGATATCAGCAAACCAAAAATCAAATTCGTCCTGGACAAATTCTACATCTTCTAAAGGATTATGAGTTCCAGGTGGAACAGGTTGTCCTTGAATATCAGTAGTTCCAGCAATGTCAACAACATGTATCAAAACTTCAGCTTGTCTTGCATCATCAAGGAATTGATTTCCCAAACCTTTTCCTT
>JBHITY010000049.1:1041-7064 GCA_042138585.1 Candidatus Nitrosopumilus sp. | reverse complement strand
AAATATCCAATGTCTATTACGATACTTGTATCTTTTGTCTACTTGGAGAACATAGGAATTAAAAATAATTCTTCTAAGAATAATTAATACGCTTAAGTTCATAAAATCATTTAGTTATTGTGAAAGTTGCAGAATCCCTTTATCATAACTGAATAAAGTTCTCGTGTCTTTTTTGATTGGACATAATTCTCAAAGAGAATTTGTGATCGTGAATTTTGGTTTGATTTCATATCTGTTAATAAGGTTTTAGGATATTTAATATCGAAAAGGAGAAACTTGTTTAATATCTAGTAAGTTCATAGTAGATCATGGAATTACTTGATGATAAAATGAGAGTTTGGCTTGAAAGTGCAAAATTTGTCAAACCAAACCCAGGAGTATACGTTCTATACAATAGAAGCAAACAACCAATATACATCGGACAAACCAATAATCTTGAAGAGACATTCACAAAATATGTAGATACAGATTTTGAAGATGATGAGTGCAAGCAAAAAACACAATTCTATCAAAGAGTCTTTGCAGATAATCCAAAAGAATTACAATTACAACTTATTGAACAATTCAGAAATGAAACAAATGAGTTGCCTTCCTGTAATTCAGAGATTAAATTAGAAACACACTAAATTCCTTCACTGCATTGCACTGAAAACCTACTGGATTAATATAAAAAATATGAAACTCTTAACATGGGAAACGCAATGATTTATGCAGGTATTGTAATTGGTGTAGCTGCAATGGCCGGAATAATGGTCTATGCACATGACAACCAAGAAAATTATCTTAGAGATGATGCAGTACTTGCACCCGCTGCAGAACAAGGCGCATTTTCATCAGAATCGGGAATGGTCCAATTGAATAAAGAACAATGGCATGAAGACCCATTTGGCGATTTGGCAGCTGATGTTAGAGCAGAATACGAATCTGGTGGATAGACCACCAAGTTTCTTTTTATTTTTTATTAATCCTCATACCTAACAACAGAGAAAACAATTAATCTAAGAGTGCTGAAATTTAGCAATGCACCAATGCTACTACTGTGAACAGATTTTCGATACAAAAGAAGCACTATATGAGCACGTTGAAGTGCATTCAGATGCAGAAAGAAATAAGGAAATAATGGATAGAAAAAAGAAAGAACAAAAAGACTGATTTTCTAGCCTCAATTAAAAAAAATAGAGTAAAGGTAAGAAATTATCACATTCAGGTGGTGATATAACAACTTGGTTCCAAAATAATATGGATTGGGTTGAGGCACTATTGCGTAAATCATGTGAGAGAACACTAACAAAAGAAGAAGTTTTGCACAGTCTATTTCACATGATTGAAGTTAATGAAAACACATTACATCAAATTCAATCAGACAAAAGAGATTTTGGTCCAGAGTTAGAAGAACTAAAACAGACAGAGATTAAAGACATAGATTTTCATCTAAAATATTATCGTAGTCTGGTAAATTACATTAATTCAATGCATGAAAATAAAATTTTTGAGAAACAACACTAGTCATCCCACGAAACAGTGTATGAAACAAATGTTTTAGGTAATGATTTTTTTGTTTCTATTCCCCATTCTTCTGAAGTATGACCAGAATTGAGTTCAGATACCTCTCCCCAATTGAATTTAGGTAATTTTGCAGTTTTCATAAATTTTTGATTTGGATCATAGTTAATAAAAAACAGGTCTGCACTGCAAGAATTTCTATAGTTTTAGTTGTTCAAATTTTAAAGCATATTCAGATTGTTTTTCTGAATTATTTCCATAATCAGTACCTTCATCATATTCTTCTAATCTCTTGTCCAAAATTTTTTCCAACTCTTCAATTTCTAGGGCAATCATTTTACCAGAATCTTCTTTGGCAAGTTGCTTTCTTTGATCTTCATTTTTTCCCCTTGTAGGGAATTTTTTTCCTTCAAATTTCATTTGCAAGTTAGAGATATTTTCACGTTTTACTAATTCTGCTAAATCAAAACGTCCTTGTTCATATTTTAGTAATTGATCGCTTGTTTCAGAAGGTCTAACGGAAGACAACAAAGGACAAAACTCTACAGAAACCTGAATATTTTTTATCAAAAACAGTATCTCACTACCCACTTTTTCAGAATCAACAGTCCAAGTAAACCCATACTTTATCACACTATGAGAATCCGCATAAGATGCGGGATTATGTTCTGCCTTGAAATCAGACCATTTTAGAGAGTATTGTTTGCTCCAATACAGATTCTCATTTTCACCCATACCAATAATTTGAAAATTTCAGCATAATTAGATTGTGATTAAGATAGTTTTCCATCACGTCCACTAAATTTCCCAATAGATTGGGATGTGTCAAATCCTAACCAGCAATAGTTTTGAGATTCTTGAGCGTTGTGAAAATTTTGATGTTCTATTAGTTCAGAGTCTCCCCAATCACCATCATGAATAAAGGGGCATGTCTCATGTATCCCATTTTTCTGAATTCCTTTACATGTAATTAACAAACATAGAATATTGTTTTGCAGAATTGAAAAATTTTTTGTTAAAAGAGTGTGTTTGACGGCTAACGATTCTATGGGAATGGTCGGTTAAGGCAAACGTAGGAACGCCGTCAAACGGATGACTCGATATATCTAGAACAGTTTAGACTAAAAGAAAGTGTATGTGTTTTTTGAACACACATCAAAAAGCATTCCAGGCTCGAATGATTAGCCACAAAAATGGATCATTTTTTCAACCCATTTTGATTAAAATTCAAGACACATTTTATTTTATGAATTTTTGACGATTAAAATCAGAAATATAGGAAGCAAGATGATTGCCTGTTTGGTATTTGTACGTAACTCCCAAAGAGTCGATGCAAAAAAATATCAAACCTGCTTGCTCCTAATTCTAAACTATTAATTTCAGATATTTTCAAGGATTAGTAATGAATAGCAAATTCTACATGTGGATGGGCATATCAATAGGAGCACTGGCTGTAGGATTCATTCTTTTGTTTGGCTAGATAGATTAGCTTTTTTGATTTTAAAGATCAATTTTTACGTCGTTTTTTTATTTTAACAAAATTTTTTAAGATAAATCATTGCCATAGGTGTAGCTGGATGGTTGATAATCGCACTAACGCATCACGGCATTGATTATCAACTTTTATCTGTGGCCGAATCAATTTGGGTGAGAGTTTGAGTTGTAATCAAATTTTTCTTTTTCTGAAAATAGTTCAAAATTATTTTTTTCTAAATCCAAGACATCATGAAATGCAGGGCATAAAGTATCAATTGAAAATAATTCTTGGCATTTAGGACATTGAATTACTACATGGTTCCCCCAATCACATTCAATCTCATCAATTAGTTCAAAGTTAACGGATTCATCACAAATGCATTTAATGTTTTTAAATTTTTGAAAATTCATAAAAGATGATTCTAGAAATTAAATATAATTTATTACCAATAACTAATAGAGAAAAACATGACAGAGTGTCCTACATGTAAACTAGCAATGGAGTCTCACTCCACATCAGAATTAATGGAATGTTGCATGAAGCAAGTTGGAGAGGAGTTTACCGAAGAGGAAGAAGGAATCTGCCCTAATTGCAAACATGACATAAAAAAACACTCAGACAAGGAGCTTGCAGAATGCACTATAGAATATCTAAAATCAGGAATTCAGTAGGCTAGTTAAAATTAAACAATAGAGAAATCAGGATAAAACATTGAACCAAACAACTAGAGAATTAATTGGAAAATTTTCTCCAATGTGGACTAACAAGCAAGTTTGGGAGTTTGATCAGTTAAATGAAGAATTGAGATTTGATGCCATCTATGTAAAACCTCAAGAATACGAGGAAATCCTATGGAAATCAAAATCAGCATATCCAGACTCAGAAATTCGAGATATGATAGTTAGAACATTTGATCACATGTTAGATGGAGAAGAATTGTGGATTTCAAATGTCAATAAGAGAAAAATTGATGTTAAACACATACCATATCTCATGGCAGTCATGGCTGACGTCATGATTGAGGAGGAAATTTGTTTGAATTTCAGAATTGAAAACGAATGTTTTGTGGCAACCATTGACTCAGATGCAGATGTCATTGATTGTAAAGAATTTTTTGAAGAATTCTACCATTTAGCAACAGGTTTCAATTATGATACAGATACTGGAATTCCAGAAGATGAGACTGAAGCTGAAATGTATCTAACAAGATTACAAGATGAATTTGATGAAAAGATGAAAGCAATTTTGGGAGACACATATTTGCCAGGAAATAATGATCCTGACACAATAAATGCAAAATGATTTATCTAAAACACATCAATACATTTGAGTAGACATGTCCCAAAAAAGACCATTTAGGAAATTTACAAAAAAAGGCCCTTCATTAACTACTGAGCAAAAAGTAGAGAGATTCATCTTGAGAAATTCTGAAAATGGTTTTTTTACAAAAGTTTCAACAATCCCTTACAAATTTGAGATATCCGAGAGTAAAGCATGGGATATTGTTGGAGAATTACTCACAAGTGGAAAAATAGAGTCAGTACATGATGAGATTTCAGGAGAAATGAAATTGTGCAAAGCAGGTCAAACATATTCTATAATGAACTCTGAGCAAAAAAGAAAAAGAGAGAAAGGGAATAATTTCAAAAAGAAAAAACAGAAATCATCATAAATTCAAACAAATATTTATTTTCAGGAAATGTTCCAAAAAAAATATGGATGATGAAAATTTACCCGCACAATGTCATCCAATAATAAAACCAAAGAAGAAAAAAGAAGAGAGTAAGAAAAATGATACAGTGTAAATTATGTGGTACCCCCTTGGGAAAAGAGCCAACAACAGAGGAATTAGAAAAACATTGGAAAAAACATCATAATTGGCATTGGGAATCTAACAAGGACAAATCACCTGAAGAGGCATTATTGAAAAAAAGAGACTAACAACGTCTTGGAATAGTGGTCGTTTATAGCATGCCTAGACCACTAATCGAAGGCGTTACTAACACTATAGGCTCGAAATATAAAAAAATCAACAATCATTTTCCAAACATTTGTTTAAAAAAAATTCAAAATTAAAACTAATGTTCACAAAGATTGGCAGACAATTTATCAATTTTGTACTGTATTCATACTACATGAGAGATGATTTTGCAGAATACACAAAATGCACAACGTGCGGAGTCGCATTGTTATATTGTGACTGCAACTGTCCATATTGTGGAAAAAGAGAAGCATGTGAATGCGAGATATCCTCGCTAAGAATCACGCACTAATTCTCTTTTTTATTTTAAAATTATTTTTGAGCTATATACTGAGAAAAAATTTACTTTTGATTAGTAATAGAAATTTAGCAATTAGGGCACATGTCAGTAATAGAGGCATATGATATCAAGGCACGTAAAAAAGTGTCAATGAAAGACCCACAACCATATCTTATGAAGAATGGTTCATGGGCACTAAAAGGGACTAGCTCTGAGACTGGGATCAAATTATTCAAAATTGTTGGAAGGACAAAACCATCAATTACCCAGTCAAGATTTGAAGCATTCAAAAATCTGTTTACAAGCAGAAAATGCGAATGTGACAAAGATTGCTAGTTATTTTTTTTATTGAAAAGAATTCAAACATGTAGAATCAATAAATGTGAGATTTTTTTAGAAATTTCATGTCATTTGAGATTGACTGGAGAAAGAATTTTTACGGTATTTCATGGGCACATGAAAAAGACAGAATAGTTGTCTCAATAGTCTTTGAGGACAAAGATGAAGCAGTGGAGATTTCAAGAAATATCGAAAATTGGAGTGAAAAATTTACCCGATTGACAATTATCGAGAAAGAAGAAGATGAGTTTGCACTTTGTTGTTATCAAGACCCTCAAGTCTCAAAGAGTGAAAAACATATCGGATTGTTTAGAACAGGTATGAGGCAAAGTAGTGGGTACAACCAAGTAAAGCCAATCATTGAGGAGAAGGCACCTTTATTGCAAATTGCTTTTGCAGCAGATGCAATTGACATTACCACATATGAAGAGATATCAAAACTC
>JBHITY010000049.1:0-1031 GCA_042138585.1 Candidatus Nitrosopumilus sp. | reverse complement strand
CCAATTAGAAAATTTAGAATAATCAATGAAAAAGATTTGAAAAAGCAAGAGTACTATTATGAAAAAATGTCTACTCTATCAAATTAAAAAAATGGTAAGATTCAAAAAAATTTTGAATCGTACCATCTATGGTCGGGTAACTAGTATATTCAAAATTTGATATAAAGAATAACTACTGATTTGTTCATATTTTTGATACTGATGAATCGTTCATTCTTGTTAAATAGAAAATTTACCACCTCTAATTATGAATAATAACAATTACAATTCATCCTGGGAAGAAGCAATTGGTCTTTCATGGCTAATGTCCGAGGAAGAGCATGCCTGAACTCACATGTAGTCCAGATTGCTGGTGCAAAAAAACTAAGAACATCGACGAAATACCTTAGAAAATCTAAGGATTATTTTTCTATTTTTAATACATAAATCTCATCATCTAAAAAAGAGAACATGCATTGTGATGATAAAAGAACACTATTTGTCTTAAAAGAAGGAATTGAGGAAACATGGAATGCATTAAGGGAATCAGATTTTTCTGATGAAAGTCTAATAAAAAAACTCAATGAAGAAATTCAAGAGTATTTTGAATACAAATCAGAAAATAAATGAAATTTTTAATAAATTGATTAAGAATAAAGAATTTTAGTGTCACTAATAGATCATACCAAAGAATGTCAATACAGGATGGACAATGACATGCCTCATACCAATTGTTTTTGTAAATGTCACAAAATCATCATGGCAGATTCAAAAAAGATGGAATCACGAACTTTTTGACTCTTTTTCAGGTTCAAAATTTTCAATAATTTCACTTACACGAATTAGAATGGTTTCTTTGATTTGTTCTTGAGTCATTCCAGATGTATGCATGAGTTTCATTTGATCTAGTAATGCAAAATGAACACGTCCTTGAAGATAATCAACTATCCCATAGCCTTGTTTTGGAAATTCTGTTACAAACAATTCATGTTCAGAAAAATCAGAAGGATTCTCAGTCATAAATCAATTAATCAAAAACCAGTTATAAAATT
>JBHITY010000048.1:0-7194 GCA_042138585.1 Candidatus Nitrosopumilus sp. | reverse complement strand
ACAGGTCCATTTGGTCCTTGTTGAATTGATGCCATTTAGATTCAGCTTCAATCCCCTGAATCCCCCTTTTTAACATTACTTAGTTGATCGGGGAAATGTAACTACGTTTTTTCACATCAACTATTCCACCTGAAAGAATTCGAACAGATGGTAAGGCCAAAAATGGCAAGAATAGTGGAATTAGATGAGGTCTTGAAAATTTGCATCCCGAATCAACAATAGAGTTGTTGATTTTTTCAAAGTTAGATGAAACTTTTTCAAAAGAATCTGTTGAAACTATTCCTGCAAATTGTAAAGGTAATGAGGCAAGAACTTTTCCAGATTTAACAACGACTAGACCACCTTGATTTTTTATCAGGTGATTAGAGGCTACTGCCATATCAGAATCATTTGAACCAATAACAATCAGATCATTTTCATGAAAACTCCAAGTAGATGCAAATGCACCAATATCGGCACCAAAATTCTCAAGAAATCCTATGGAATGTTTGCTTGTTCCATGAGTTCTATCAAAAGCTGCAACTTTCCAAATATCAGAATCCAAAGATGCTGAAACCAAATTATTTTTTGATTGTATTTCAGCTGAGCCTATCTTTGTAATAATTTCAGTTTGCATGAAAATGGTGTTTGCAATAACATCTTTCTTTTTAGATTTTATTTGAAAATCATCCTTTGAGAATTTTTTTAATTTTACTGTATTCTTAATCCAAGGAGCTATTGCTTTTTTCTTTATTGGGAAAACAATTTTTCCATCAGATACTGCAAGTTTTCCTCCTACAAATACGGTTTTTGGTCTAAAGGATTTCAAATCATTGAAAATTAGAATGTCAGCAAGTTTTCCAGGTGCAATTCCACCAAGATCTTTTCCCATGTTATAATAATCAAAATTATTTTTTGATGCCATACTTACTGCATCAATTGGTTCTAGACCTAGTTTGATTGATTCACGAATACAATGATCAATGTGACCAAATTTTGTAATGTCTTTTGGATCAAGACCATCTGAACAAAACATCAATCGGTTCAGATATGTTCCATGAGACAAAACACGTGGAATGATTTCTTTCAAATCACGTCTAATAGAACCCTCTCTAATCATTATCCACATTCCAAGACGTAGCCTCTCTAAGACTTGATCAAAGTTGATTGGTTCATGACAAGAAAGAACTCCTGAAGAAACATAGGCGTTAAGTTTTTTGTCACTTGCGCCAGCAGTATGTCCATTGATAATGCAATCACATTCCAACATTGCTGAAAGAGATTTCATTGTTTTTGGTTCACGAAGGGTAACTTTTGTCCAAGAAAAAACTTCTCCTAACCCAAGAACATGTGGATGTTTTACTGCAGATTTTTCTTGAGATAAAGTAAGAGTATTGCTGTTACTAAACTTTGCATCAACAGGCAATCCGCCTGGTACCACTTGAAAAATTCTTACGGGGAGGTCTTCTCCTAATTTCAAAAATTCTTGAAATCCTTTGTATCCCCCTACACTTACAACATCAATAGGATCAGAGAAGAGAGAAGTTACACCACAAAGAAGAGCTTGTTTTGCAAATTCAGATGGAAGAACAAATTGATCAATATGCAGATGAGGATCTGCAAAACCAGGACCGACATACTTGTTTTTTACATCAATGATTTTTGTTTTGGGACCTTGTGCATGTGTTGCATCCGGACCGACATATGCAATTCTATCACCAACTATTGCAATCTGAGTTTTCGGAATGATTTCTCTAGTATAGACAGAAAGTAAATTACAATTTTTTAAAATCAGATCTGCCTTCTTATCACCCATGGCCACAGAATTCAAAGAAGAGATCGAATTTGCTAGGCTCGAAGTCACGATTATTGATTAGATTTTGCGCCTATTATAGATTCAATGCTTAAATTACGGTTGAGAAGGTTTTGTTGATATGAACATACCAAAGGTGATCCGAAAGTATTGTGCAAAATGTAAGACACATACTGAACAAAAGGTCTCCATTTACAAGGCTGGAAAGAGACGTGGTTCTGCAAGAGGTGAACGTAGACACGCTGAACGTAAACATGGGTATGGTGGACAAAAGTTCCCAAAATTAGCAAAACCAGCCAAAGTTACAAAGAAAGTTACTCCAATTATGACATGTACTGTATGTAAAAAGAAATACAATAAACTAGGCGTTAGAATTAAGAAATTTGAGTTGGTGGCAGCATGAAGAAAGATCACGTCGAAATTCCAAAACCATCAAGTAAATTTCAAAAAGTTAACTGTAATGAATGTGGAGAACTACAAATTGTTTATTCACATGCATCAACGCAAGTTGCCTGTAATTCATGCGGAAATGCAATTGCAGAAGCAACAGGTTCTAAGGCAAAAATTAATGGCAAAGTCTCAGGCAGCGCTGAGTAAATCATAATCCTGTTTAGTATTTAGATTAAGTGCAATTCTTTTGTCATCAAGAATGATGTAATTTTCTTCTAAATTCTCAAGTGAGTCAATTTTTTGAGAATCAATTAATGAAATTCCTGTGAAATTACATTTTTGATTATCATGAATTATAGAATATTCAGATTGGGTTCCAATAGAAGATAGTAGTTTGTCAGTGACAAGAATACTTGTCCAAACTTTTTGTGGATCATGTTGTTTTACAATAGTTTGAATAATTTCATCATCTAACAATGGTAGATCACCAGAAGTGACTAGTACCAGATCATTGAATTTTTGAAGTACAGAGTTTAGATCTTCAACATAACCTAATCCAGAAGTGTCAAAAGTTTCGACATTATTTTCTTCTAATAGTTTTTTTGTTTTAGGAGAATTAGGACTAGTTACTGCAATAATTTTAGAAAAACAATTGGAATTTTTTAATGAATCAATCACATGTAAGATAATTGGTTTTTTGTATTGTAATAGTAGTTTCTCATCATCCAAATTCATGCGTGTTCCTTTACCACCAGCCATTACAATGCCAATCATATCGATACAAACACCATCAATGAAGCTAGTCTGGTAAGTTCGTTTGTAGCACCAATTACATCTCCAGTAATTCCACCAAAACTACGAGTAGAAATGCCAAGTAGGAATAATGTCAAGGCAACGGTAACTCCTAGCATTATCAGTCCAGTACTCTCACCAATCAGGGCTACAGGGATAAGCATGATGATAAAGGCTGCTGCCAGTTTTCTCTTATCTTTCATTAGATGTACAAAAGGAGAGTTTGAGCCTGATGCAGCAGAATTGCCTAAACTAGCCATGAGTACCATTGAGAATTTGGCTAAAATTTCGCTAATCAGAATTGCCTTAAACAAATCAAATCCACTCGTAAGGGATATGGTGATTATCAGACCAACCAGATACAAAACGAGTCCAACAATTCCAGCTGAACCAGTAGAAAGATCTTTCATTGCTTGAATTTTCTTTTCTTTTGTTCCTTTCACCATAAGTCCATCTGCAAAATCAGCTAAACCATCAGCATGGTGAATGCCAGTAACTATTGCAATAGATGCAACAACTAACAAACTAACTAGCAGTGGATCTAAAAAGAAAGATAGACCAAATCCAAATGAGCCAACTAAAAGTCCAATTGCAATTCCAACAATAGGAAAAACATACATGTATTTTGCAATATTTTCCAAAGTTGCATTTGATGATGGGAATATTGTCAAGAAAGAAAAGACAGAACCAATTTCCTTAAGCATGAATCCACCATCCAATCAATGTTAAAACAGTAACAATTGGAACAATTACAATTCCAAAGAACAGAACTGAAGTTAGTTTCATAATAGATATTGCAGAATGTACATGCTCTTTTGTAAGAGTTAGTTCACCACTGCCTAATTTGTAATGATTTACTTTTTCAAATTTTGTGCCAAGTGCTCCTGCTAATGCAGCCATAGGATATCCTGCATTGGGGCTCTCAGTTTTTTTGCCATCACGAATCATAATCTTGTAAGATTCTTTCCAGTTATTTTGTAAAATAGCAGCTGAAATGATCATTACAAGTCCAGTAAGCCTTGATGGAATGTAATTTAGTATAGTATCACAAGTAGCTGCAAACCATCCCAAATTTTTGAAAAGATCAGTTTTGTATCCTATCATAGAGTCAGCAGTATTGATAATCCTGTACACAAATGCTCCAGGCAATCCAAAAATCGCATAGTAAAACAGAGGTCCAGTTATGCCATCTACAGTATTTTCACTAACGCTTTCAAGCACGCCTGAAATTACGTGATTTTTGTCTAAATCAGAGGTATTTCGCTTTACAATCATAGATAGATTCTCTCGAGCAGAATCCAAATTATTCATCTCAAGTGATTCTACAACTGCCATAGCATAGCGTTCCAGTCCCTTGATTGCAATAGTAGTCTTTAGTAGTAAACCACCTATTACAACTGAAACTACTAATGCTATCCAATCAGTTGAAAGTAATGAAATTCCAAAGTCCAAAGTTAAAAGTAATGAAACAACTATTCCAACAGGAATCGTAACTACAAATATTCCACCTAGTTTTTCGAGTTTTTGATTTTGATTTTGACCAAGCGGAGTTAATTTAGCAATTAATCCACCAATCCAAGCAGTTGGATGATATCTATTCTTGGGATCACCAAAAACTAAATCTAGTATTAATGCAAATCCAACAATTACCAAAGATTCTATAATCATTTAATCATCCTCTCAATACTTTTAATATCTAAATTATTTTGTACAATTTTTGCTAGTTTATCCAATTCTTTATCAATTTTTGAGATATTCTTTTTGGTCCAAGCTATTTGTTTTGCTTTAACATTAAGTGAATCCTCTTCTGGAAGATTCATTTCTATCATAGGAATAGTTCCAAGAACAGGAATTTTAGTAAGTTGTTTTATTTTTCTAAATCCAGGCTTTAGCACATCAATATCTCCTCTGAATTTATTTAATACAAAGCCTTTGACTAGCTTTTTGTATTTATTTTCAATTAATTCCATAGTTCCAACCAAACTTGCAAATGAACCACCTTTGTCAATATCAGAAACTAAAAGTACTGATGCATTTGCCTTTTGAGCAATTTGCATATTTGCAATATCATATTTTTGTAAATTAATTTCAGCCGGGGAACCTGCACCTTCTAAAATCACTAGATCATAATTTTTTTTGAGTTTTGATAATGAAGTGGTAGCGGCCTTGAGTCCTTTAGACTTGACAAATTTTGCATAGTAATCTTTAGCGTGCATTTTCTTGTAATATTTCCCATTTAGGTAAACTGCACTATAGTAATTTCCCAAAGGCTTGAGCATTATTGGATTCAAATCAGGCTCGATTGGACATTTGGCAGCAATAGCCTGGATTGCCTGAGCACGAGAAATCTCAAAATCAGGCGTAGCATAGCCAAAATTTGACATGTTTTGAGATTTGAATGGAGCAACAAGGTATCCCTTTTGTTCAAAGATTCTACATAACGCTGCAACCAATGTTGATTTTCCAGCACCAGAAGATGTGCCCTGAATCATTATAGGTTTCATGCAATAGCCTCCATCGCATTGACAAGTTTTAGATTGTCTTTATGAGATTTCACTGCAATTCGAATATAGTGATTGTCTAGTCCACGAAAATTTTTACAATCACGAATCAATATTTTATGTTTCAATAATTTTTTTTGAATTTTTGTAGAGTCATCTTTAGTCTTAATCAAAATAAAATTTGTTGATGATTCATGGCATTCAAATCCAGGAATAATTCCAATTTTCTTTTTTAGAAAATTTGATTCTTTCTTAATAATTGATTTTGATTTTGTTAGATGAGATTTATTTTTTAATGCTATAATTCCTGCTTGTTGTGCTAATGCATTAACACTCCAAGGAATTTTTATTTTTTTCAGAATTTCAATAATTGTTTTTGAGCCTATACCATACCCAATGCGAATTCCTGCTAATCCAAATGATTTTGTTAATGATCTTAAAACAAATAGATTATCATATTTTTTTACCAAATTGATTATGGATTGATTTGATTCTGGTACCAACTCAATAAAACATTCATCAACAAATACAATACAGGATTTCTTTTTTGCAGCAGATATTATTTTTGTTAACTGTTTTTTTGAGAGAATAGTTCCAGTAGGATTATTTGGATTGCAAACAAAAATACAACCATTTTTAGGAATACGAGAAATAAACGAGTCAATATCTTTAGAAAGATTCATTGTTTTAAAAAAAGTGAATTTACAATCAACTAGTTTGGATGCAGATTCGTATTCACTAAAAGTTGGTGTTGGAATTAAAACAGTTTTTTTAGATAAAAATGCAGTACAAAAATTATAGAGAATCTCAATTGCACCATTACCTACAACAATGTTAGAATCAGATAATCCAGTGTATTTTTTGAGGCTAGAGATTAAATTCAGTGAATCAGTATCAGGATAGTGTTCCATTTCACCTACTCTTTTCTTTATAGCAGATTTTACAGATGAGGGCATTCCAGCAGGACTAGTGTTTGAGCTATAGTCTAAGACGTCAATCTTCTGGTTTCCTCCAGAAAATCGACCTCCATGAGAGACAGGGTGATGTTTAGTTATGCTTGTTTTTGTCCTTATTTTCACATTACAAAATAGGAGCAGGCGATATAGTATCTTTTGGTAATTTGAATAACGATTATTAATTGAAACCGATCAATAATTTAATCATGGAGAAGAAAAGAGTTGCAATTATAGGAGTTACAGGTTCCGTAGGACAGGAATTCGTACAATCTTTGAACAATCACCCATGGTTTGAAGTAACTCAAATCGCAGCTTCAGAACGCTCTGCAGGTAAAAAATATCTTGATGCCATTAGAAATGAAGGCGGAATTATCATGTGGGATGTCGGTGGCGAGATCCCAGATTATATCAAAGAAATGACTGTAAAAAGTATCGACGAGCTTGATACATCACAATTAGACCTAGTATTTTCAGCAGTTGAATCTCAAGCTGCAAGAGAGATTGAAACAAAAATGGCAGCAGAACTACCAGTAGTTTCAACTAGTTCTGCATATAGATACGAAGACGATGTTCCAATTCTCATTCCAGGTATAAATGATGAACAAGCTGAATTAATTGAGACTCAAAAGAAGAACCGAAACTGGAAGGGATTTGTAGCACCTTTACCAAACTGTACAACTACAGGTTTAGCAATTACATTAAAACCACTACTTGAAAAATATGGAGCAAAAAAAGTCATGATGACTTCAATGCAAGCAATTTC